>CAYNYE010000017.1:0-2020 GCA_964401345.1 uncultured Candidatus Planktophila sp. | reverse complement strand
ACCTACTTCAGCCATATCTTCGCTGGTGGTTACTCATCAGGGTATTACGGTTATATCTGGTCTGAAGTTTTGGATGCAGATACCGTTGATTGGTTCAAAGAAAACGGTGGCTTAAAGCGCGAAAATGGCGAACATTTCAAGAACACACTTCTTGGTCGCGGTGGATCTATTGATTCAATGCAGATGTTCCGCAACTTCCGCGGTCGTGATTCAAAGATCGAGCCGCTGTTGAAGCGTCGCGGTCTGCTGTAACTCTTCATACTTTTTTTGAAGGGTTTCAATATCACCGCTGATTAACAAACGTTTGTCGCGAGCCAATTCGCCAAAAACAATTGTGAAGTCACGTGCACGACAATCAAAAGCTTTTGCTAACTCTTTAATGACCGCTTCATTTGCTTTGCCATCAACGGCAGGTGCTTGAACCGCAACAACTAAACGTGGAGGGTCGCCAACAGTGCCGCCAACTTTGTTGCGTGATGAGTTTGGGCGAACCCGAATTTCAATAAGAAGTTGTTCTGGCATTTAGCCAGCAGAACCTGATCCTGAAGGACCTGCTTTGCGCTGAACTTGAGGAGCGCCACCGCTGCGTTGTCCGCCGCGAATCTTTGATCCGGTTTCAGAATGGTTTTGAGTACCTGGTGCACCTGGCTTATTTTTCTTAGCTTCAAGGGCAGCAAGCATTCTTGCTTTCATGTCATCATTCTTATCGGCCATGAGTCAATCCTACTGCTAAGAGCTTGATTCCTTGTATTCGCGTAATCTCTCAAGAACTTCTGATTCGCGATAGCGACGATGCCCTCCCAAAGTGCGGATTGCAGTTAACTTTCCTGCCTTCGCCCAGCGTGTAACGGTCTTTGGATTTACGTGAAAACGTTGTGCGACCTCTTTGGGGGTCAAGAGAACTTCAGCATCTGGGATGCGGTTCATGGTGACTCCTTAGTGATCGGTTGTCCGTTTTGGACCGTATTGGGGTGAAGTATTGCGATTTTTTGAGTGTGTGGCAATCCCTAGGAAGCCTGCTCAAAGGCCTGAACCAAGCGCCAGCGAGACATTAAACGTTGGTAACCAATGCCCGCCATCATTCCATCAGATGCGGCAAGACCTTCGACTGAATGCGTTACATCTTCAATTGATGAATCCGCTTCTAGACCTTCTTCACCTGAATCTCGCAAAGCTTTATCCATGTAATGGGCAAGGCCGCCATAATCCAATTCGACTAATGACTCTGGATGAAACATTTCTAGCCACGATAGAAGGTTTTCTAACTCTTGCTCTACCGGTCCATCACCAAAAGCATTAAGCACCGCATCATGTGCAGCATCGCAACGCTGTTTCGCATTAGCAATACTTGTTAACGCAGTTGAAAAATACCCAAATGCATTCTTTCCACGCGAGCGTTCATCGGGCGAAAACAAAATAAACCAACGTGGAGGAATAATCCATGTTTCATTCAAGATATGTGGCACTTTATCGTCAAGTAAATCCACACCTGATGTAATTACTTCCTCTAAAGCAGGCGAAACAAAAAATGGAACAACGGTGCTTGGAAGAGAATCTTTGAAATTATCGAGAGCTGCCCAACAACGTGTTGCAGTCGCCCAAGGAGATACGAATCGAACTCCATCTCGATCCATCAGATGTACACCGTCGGGACGACCAGCTGGAGGTTCTGGTTGAACAACTCGATGCATCGCTAACTCTTCCTCTTTACGAAAAGAGAGCGGATCAATCTCTAAATTGGACCACCGTAAACGATCGGCAGGTTCAAATGCAGAAAGAGGTTCGTAAATACGAAGTGATGCTACGTACGGTGTAGGTCTCACGCACGTGGAATGTAGTTGCCCTCAGCAAATGGATCATCATCATCCTTGCGTGAGGTTGTATCAATCTCGCCATGAAGCTCCTTGGCAAGACGATCTAAATCCATATCTTGCGCGTTGTACTTCAAATCGCGTGCAACCTTAGTTTGCTTTGCTTTTGCGCGGCCGCGACCCATGGGCGACCTCCTTCACTAATTGCT
>CAYNYE010000016.1:9261-12081 GCA_964401345.1 uncultured Candidatus Planktophila sp. | reverse complement strand
ACATCTGCTGGAAAGTTAACTGCAGGTTCTCCAACGCGGGCACCGTCTGTATACCGTGCCCAATAAACCTCTTTACGTCGTGCATCCACGGTGATGATGAAATCACTCTCTTGAATTTGGGCAGCGATCGCATCTAATGAACACACGCCCCGAACAGGAATCTCGCGAGCTAAAGCAAAACTCTGTGCAAATGCGATGCCAACACGCAAACCTGTAAATGGACCCGGCCCCATTCCGACAACAACTTCATCAACATCGCTAACAGCAAGTGCTTCTTGAACTAATGCTGGTAGCGATGGACCATGAGCCGTCGCACCATCTCTGAATCCGCTATACAAAACTTCGGTGCCTTCAACAATTGCAACGCAGCTTCGTGAAGTTGAGGTATCGATAGCCAATACTTTGCTCATAGTGAAAACCCTGACCAGCGCGAACCCACAGGTGTGATTTCCACTGTGCGTTCATCATTGCTGCGATCAATTGTTATCTCGAGGCGATCTTCACTTAAACGAGCCGATTCTGCTCCGCCCCATTCGATGAATGTAATTGAATTGGCAATATCTAGATCTAAATCATCCAAGTACAGATTGGGGTTTTCAGAATCAACTAAACGGTAGGCATCCACGTGAATAAATGGCGTTGCAGCTTTATGAACCCTTGAAATAACAAAGGTGGGCGATGTAATTCCAGTGATTCCTAAACCTGCTCCAACTCCTTGGGCCAGGACAGTTTTACCTGCACCCAGTGGCCCGTTTACAAGCAATAGATCGCCAGCACGCAGGTGTGTTGAAAGCTGCAGGCCAAGCTGATGCATAGCCTCTGGTGTAGCGATTGAGATCACTGACTAAGCCTAAGGCACCAACCCTTTGAACCAATCCAATGAATCAGGATTGGCCAGTGCATCGCGATTTCTAACCTCGCGGCCATTAATGACATCGGTAACGGCAAGCTCAACTAACTTATTGGATTTTGTACGAGGAAGCTCTGGTGCCACGACAATCAAATCTGGAACATGTCGCGGAGATGCTTGAGTGCGCAATGCGGTTTTAATTTCCTTTTCAACCGTTTCATTGAACTCTTGTCCAGCCTTTACTACGACAAACAAAATTACTCGAGTGTCATTCTCCCAATCTTGCGATACCGCCATCGCCTCTTGAACTTGAGGAAAGGTTTCAACAACTCGATAGATCTCTGCGGTTCCAATGCGCACTCCCTTTGAATTTAGCGTTGCATCGCTTCGACCAAACAACGTAAAACCGCCAGTTGCAGATTTTGAGGCAAAATCTCCATGTGTCCACACACCTGGGAAGCCTTCGAAGTAAGCCGCCTTGTACTTTGCATTATTGGCATCTGCCCAAAATCCAATTGGCTTTGATGGAAATGGAACCGTACAAACAAGTTCGCCCTTCTCATCCATTGCAGCGCTTTCACCCTTTGCATTAAAGACATCGGTTGCCATTCCTAAACAAGGACCTTGAAGTTCGCCACGATAAACAGGTTGGGTTGGAATACCGGCTAAGAAACAGCCGCAAATATCTGTTCCGCCGGACATAGATGCAAGGTGCACATCAGATTTAATTGATGAGTAGACATAATCAAAGCTTTCGGGTGACAGTACAGAGCCGGTAGAGCCAATAGTTTTAATGGTCGAAAGATCGTGGCTCTTAGCAGGCACTAAACCTTCTTTATGAGCAGAATCTATGAACTTGGCTGAGACCCCAAAGAAATCAAGTTTTTCATCCTGAGCAATATCAAACAACCGTGAAGGTGTTGGAGCCATTGGCGCGCCATCAAACAAAATGATCGTTGCACCACGCCCCAAAGCCATTGTGAGCCAGTTCCACATCATCCAACCGCAGGTCGTGAAGAAAAATACTTTCTCTCCCTTAGTGATGTTGAATTGATACAGCAGCTCTGATTGCGCTTTCAGCATTACACCCGCACCACTATGTGTGATGCACTTTGGCTTACCAGTGGTGCCTGATGAAAAGAGAACAAAGCCTGGGTGATCAAAAGGTAGGCGCACAAAGTTCGCTTCTGCGCCTATAAATGGTGCGATCCATGATTCGAACTGGCTGACACGAATTGTCTTAACCAAGGTCGGAAGTAACTTTTCAATTTCGGCGGACTTATCTGTGCAATCAAAGTATTTACCGTTGTAGTTATAACCATCTGCAGCTAAGAAAATCTTTGGCTCTACCTGCCCAAAGCGATCTTCAACAGCATGTGGGGCAAAATCTGGAGAAGCCGTCGAGACAACAGCGCCAATACTCAATGCACCTAATGCGTAGATAATTGTTTCGGTGATATTAGGAACCCACGCCACAACACGATCACCGGTAACGACACCCTCTGCACGCATTGCTGCTGCCGTTGCAGCGACTTTTATTCGCAGCTCTGCCCACGTTATTTCTGTACGAACACCAGTTTCAAGAATTGACACGATTGCAATTTCATTTGGATCGCCATGGGCAAGTAAATTTTCTGCAACATTAAGCGATGCTTCCGGAAAGAAACGCGATGAGATGAAATCAGTGCCTTGGGTAAAAAAGTTTGAACCCTTTGTTCCAATTACCTGATTGTCATCCCATGCACGAGACCAAAACTCCCCCGGATTCTTAACACTCCATTGATGCAACGAAGCGTACGAATCAAATCCCTTTTCGGTTTGCAGCTTTTCGATGGCGGTTTCGCCATTCAAAGTTGGCTCCCAAAGTTTCTGAATCATGAGTGTTTGCGTGCAAGCGCTTTCATACGAAGACGGTAGTACGCACCTGATAATCCACCAGGAGCAAACATCACGATAAAGATAAAGATCAG
>CAYNYE010000016.1:0-9161 GCA_964401345.1 uncultured Candidatus Planktophila sp. | reverse complement strand
CCAGCCAAAGTACCGCTGATCACAAAGGACAAAAGCTTGAACTTTTGGGTGTCCAAACCAAGTACCTGTACGCGTTGTTCATTGTCACGAAGGGCGGCAAATACACGACCTGCAGAGCTTTCAGTAACCCACCAAATAACCAAGTAGGTAACGATCAAAGCAAGTAAGGCTGTCCAGTAGATGTACTTGGTATTAACAACACCAATCCAGAACTGAGGAACAAAATCAGCGTTTAGGGCGATGCCGTTCTCGCCACCAGTCAAACCAAAGAAGTTTCGACCAACGATGACATGTCCAGCTTCACCGAAAGCCAAGGTCACCATTGCAAAGGTGATTCCTGTTGTTCGCAAGGATGCCGCACCGACAAGCGCTGCAAGTACTCCACTTGCGACAGTTGCAATGATGGCAGCTAGCCACCATGAAACAACTTCATGGTTAATCAAGATACATGAAACATAAACACCAGTCGCAAAGTACAAAGCGTGACCGAATGACAATAATCCAGTGAAACCAAATAGCAGATCATAAGTAAGCGCTAGGGCTCCCCAAATAAAAGCAACCGCCATGGTCTGTTGAAGACCAGGTGCACCTAGTGGTAACGATGTGAACATCGGTGCAATTGCAAGGACAAGTAGAAGTGCCGCTAGTAGCGGGCGCGAGTATTTCCAACGCAACATTACGCACGCACCTTTCCAAGTAAACCTTGTGGTCGGATGAGTAAGACTCCCGCCAACAAGATAACAACGACAAAGTCACCAAGTCCGGTGACGTAATAGTTAGCGAACTGACGGATCACACCAATCAACATCGCCGCCAAGAAGCTTCCTGGCACTGATCCCATTCCGCCAATAACGACCACGATAAAACCGTAGATCAGATATGAACCGGCGATCAAAGGTGAAACACCATTGGAGTACACCGAAACCAGTACGCCTCCGACTCCAGCAGCAAAGCCTCCAAGGAAGAAAACAGTGCTGAAAGCTCTACGGACATTGATTCCTAAGGCGTTAACCATGTTGCGGTTTTCTACACCTGCTCGAATGATCAAACCGATTCGAGTGAACTTGAGCAATGCCCAGTTTGCGATCAAAAGCAGTACCGCAGTAGCGATGTACACAATTCGGTCGGCGGGAATCATTGCGCCACCAACATTGACCGCGGTTAAGAACCACAGAGGTGTTGGGAACATGATCAAGTCATTGCCAAACCAGCCACCGAGTACGGCACCGACTACCAGCGATACGCCTACTGTTACTAATGCTTGATCAATATGGCGATCATAAAGACGGGTAATAAGTAACTGCTCAATTAACAGAGCGAAGAGTCCTGCAGCAAGTCCGCCCACAATCATCGCCAAAATAAAGTCAGTCATCGTGGTGTCAGGGCCAAGCTGTGTTGCGATCCAATAACCAACAAAAGCACCGACGGTCAGGAAACTTCCATGAGCAAAGTTAAGAACACCCATGAGACCGTAGATCAATGAAAGCCCTGATGCAACCAAGAAGTAAAGAGCACCTAAACCGATACCAGTGATACCAATCAGAATAAATGTATCCATTTACTTATGACCTCCGCTCACACCTAGCATCTGATGTACCCAAGAGTCATCATTGAGATTTTCTGGTCCACCTTGATAAACAACACGACCTTGATCCATAACAATCACATGTTGGGCAACGCGCTTAACAAGTGCCAGATTCTGCTCAACCAATAACATTGTTGATTGCTCTGCCACCTTTGTTAAAGCTTCAGCAACCTCTGTTACCAACTTAGGAGCCAAGCCCTTGGTTGGTTCATCAACGAGCAAGATTTCATTTTTATTCAATAACGCTCGAGCAATTGCAACCATCTGCTGTTGACCACCTGATAGCGATCCAGCTTGCTGCGCTGCACGGCTATCGAGTTCAGGGAATAAGTCGTAGACAAATTTGTATGCTGCCGCGCTGTCTTTGCTACGTGCAGCCAAGGACAGATTTTCTTTGACAGTTAGGGAAGCAAAAACCTCGCGGTCTTCGGGTACAAATGCCACACCTGATTGAACGATCTTGTGTGTAGGCATCCCCAAAATCTGCTTTCCGTTGAGTTCTACGGAGCCAGTTCCCTCGTAAAAACCCATGATGGTTCGTAGGGTTGTGGACTTACCAACGCCGTTACGTCCCAGAAGTGCGGTTACCTTGTTAGTTGGAACCTCAAAGGTAACGCCGTGAAGAATATGTGATTCATTGATCTTCACATGAAGATCTTTGACGGACAGTGCGTTCATAGCGCTTCTCCGATGTATGCCGATTGAACTACTGGATTGTTAATGACATTTTGAGGTGTATCGCAGACCAATAGCTCGCCGTAATTTAGAACAGCGATGCGATCTGCAAGCCCCAAGATAACTTCCATATGGTGCTCAACAATAAGAACAGTCTTCTTGTGCTCAGTTGCAAGTGCACGGATGATCTCTACAAGTTCAGGAACATTTTCAACGCTCATACCTGCCATAGGTTCATCCAAGAGAACAATGTCGGATTTGGAGGCAAGGACAATGGCGATCTCTAGACGACGCTTGTCACCATGTGAAAGTGAACCTGCGCGTTGCATTGCACGTGCAGACAATCCAACTTTGGCTAAACACTCATGAGCTAAGGCGACCACATCTGGGAAGCTGTAAGCGTTCTTGGTTAAGTTCATAGACTTACCATTGGCTGCTTGAGCAGCAATACGAACATTTTCAAGACAGGTTAAGTTAATGAAAACACTTGAAGTCTGAAATGTACGGGCGATGCCTGACATGGCGCGCTCGTGGGGAGAAAGTTCAGTTACATCTGTTGCGCCCACAAAAATCTGACCACGGGATGGTTTACGAATTCCACTGAGTAAATTGAAGAAAGATGTTTTACCGGCACCATTGGGCCCGATGATTCCAAGAGTCTCATTGTGGGCGACATCGAGGGTAATCCCGTCGAGAATCTTCGCTCCACCGATGTTAAGGGAGAGATCCTTAACGCTTAATGCTGAATCCACTAGCTCGGCTCCTTAAGTTTGCAACCCCGATGTTGCTGATGGCAAAGAATATAAAGAACCCCAGTGCATTTCTACACTGGGGCTCTTTAATTTATATGTTTTTTATTACTTACCTACGCTGGCAATCGTCTTAAGAAGTGAAGGAACGTATCCTGAACTTGTCTTATTAAGAGATACCAAGAACATTGGCTGGATCAATAGGTGGGTATTTGAATCGATTGTCATCAATCCCTTTACGCCAACCCATGACTTGCCTTCTAGGTTTCTGATCATTGTGTCAACGTTTTGTGTTGGGTTCTTTGTAAGAGCCATAACAATCATCTTTGCAGCATCTGCACCTGTTGAGGTGAATAGATCCTGTGTCTTCTTGTTAGCTGCGTACCAAGTTGCTAGATCTCCAGCTGCTGCTGACTTTGAAGCACCTGCGAAGTAGCTGTTTGTAAGGATCGCATTTGTTCCTTCAAAAAGTGTTCCGTAGATGTTGTATGTAGCAGCTCCTGCAAGACCAGTGATTGGACGCTGCTTAACAAATGCACCCTGCACCTTAAGAGATGTAAGCATTGCACCCGCTGTTAGAGCGTTTGACCATGCGATGAAGATGTATGAACCTGCAGCATCTGCAGCCTTCTTAGCAAATGGTGTGAAATCTGAAGTTGATGTTGGAACCTTGATCTCTTCAAACTTTGCACCCTTTGGACCCATAAGAGCCTTAGCAGCAGCGATGTTTCCTGCACCGAATGCGTTGTCTTCAACAAACAAAACAACCTTCTTGCCTGAAATTGGCTTGATGCCTGCAAGTGGAGCTAGATCCTGTGTAGATGAGTTACCTGAGCGGAAAACATACTTGTTTGCTGCTGATGTAACGAGGTCATTCTTTGCAGGACCTGAGATGTAAAGAACCTTGTTCTGCTGAGCAAGTGGAGCAAGTGTTAGAGCAACACCTGAAGAAGCGGTACCTGTAATGATCTTTGTACCGTTACCAACCATCTCCTTGAAAGTTGCTGTTGCTGATGCTGGATCTGCTCCATCATCCTTTGATGTAACTACAAGCTTCTGGCCATTGATAGCCATCTTTCCGCCTGTGTAGTACTTAAGTCCCCACTCAAGACCTTCATTGAAAGCAATACCGTATGTAGAAAGTGGGCCTGATGTTGAAGTGATTACTCCAATTTTGATATCTGCAGCAGCCTGAGCTGGTGCCATGCTTGGTGCTAATACTGCAAGTGACAGTAGTGCAACACCGAAACGAGTTAGTGAGCGCTTGCTCATCAATTGTTCTCCTCATCGAGTTGTTAGGTCCGCGATCGTCGGACCATCTTGACCGCAAATCTAGAGGGTTGGGTGGCCTACTAGGAAGTTTTGAAGGTTTCGATTTGATTACGTTTTTGACAGTACGCCACTTTTTAGAGCCAATCCTCAGAAATGGGTTGGATTTCAGCCTATGCACAGGCACACTTGCCCCATGTCATTACCTACGCAACGCATCATGGTTCCGGTTCGTGGAGGAGATTTAGCGGTCTTCCAATATGGAGATGGTTCAGGTGAACCCGTCCTTTTGATTCATGGAGTTACCTCATCTAATCGAGCCTTCCAGTTATTTGCCGATGCTCTTATCGCACGAGGCAAAGCACCCTTTGCGGTTGATCTTCGCGGACGCGGAGATTCAAACTCTCTGCCGGGACCATTTGGAATGAAACAGCATGCAGAAGATATGGCTGCGGTCATTGATCACTTTGGTTGGAAAAATCCAGATGTCATTGGGCATTCCATGGGTGCATTTGTTGCCGCAGCGGTTGTTGGATTATTTGCCGACAAGGTTGGCGAAGTTGTCTTTGCAGATGGAGGCGTTCCACTTCCGATGCCTCCTGGAATGACCGTTGAACAAATCATGCCATTTGTTCTTGGGCCTGCGATGACTCGCTTAGCGATGGAGTTTGAAAACAAAGAGGCGTATCGAAATTACTGGAAGCCCCAACCAGCTTTTGCTAAAGGTTGGTCACCGGTCCTTGATGAGTATGTTGATTACGATCTTCGCGGAACAAAGGCAGCAACTAATCCGCAAGCGGTAGAAGAGGATTCACGCGATTTGTTTGGAGATGATCTAATCGTGAAATCCCTTCAAGGATTAAAGAAGAAATCGATCTTCATTAAGGCAGAACGCGGCCTACAAAATGAAGAAGGTGGGCTTTATCCAATGCCTGTGCTGGATGTTGTCTTACCTTCTTACCCAATGCTTCAGCTGGAGTTCTTGGCCGATTGCAACCACTACGACATGTTTCTTGAAGCAACCGGTGCTGAAAAGGTTGCCCAAATAATTTACGGAGATAAGTAATGACCCTTTTTGGCAAGCGTGCATTAATTACAGGCTCATTCCAAGGTATCGGCCTAGGAATAGCAACCTCATTAGCGGCAGAAGGTGCAGCGATTGTGCTGCATGGTCTTGCAGATGAGGCCACCATTGCCAAGGCGGAAAAAGCGGTTATGGCTGCAGGTGCGGCCAAGGTTGAAAGCTATGTCTCGGATCTTAGAGATGTTGCGGCAACAGAAGCGCTTATCGCAAAGGTTTTAGCAAATGGCCCTGTAGATATTTTGTGCAACAACGCTGGTATCCAACACACTGCAACTATTGAAGATATGCCACGCGAAAAATGGAATGACATCATTGCAATCAACTTAACTTCATTCTTTGACACTATGCGATTGCTGCTCCCCCACATGAAGGAACGCGGATACGGTCGTGTAATCAACACAGCATCGGTACATGGTTTGGTCGCATCTGCAGCTAAAGCTCCCTATGTATCTGCAAAGCATGGGGTAATTGGTTTAACCAAGGTTGCTGCTCTTGAGTACGCATCGATTGGAAGTCGTGACAGTGGTGGCGTGACAATTAATGCGATCTGTCCAGGTTGGGTCGAGACCGCATTAATCGAACCGCAGATTCAGGCACGAGTTGATTTGCACAATGGCGATCGTGCAGCTGGAATTGCAGATCTATTGTCTGAAAAACAACCATCTCGTCGCATGTCTACACCTGAAGAAATCGGTGCCGTGGCTGTTTTCTTATGTTCACGCGCTGCACACAACATCACTGGTGCAGCTATCCCGGTAGATGGTGGTTGGACCGCTCAATAAATAATTAAAAATTCAAAATAAAAGCGGGGCCAGATTTCTCTGGCCCCGCTTTTTACTTAACTTTGATACTTAGTTATCGCCGTATGACTTCAACCATGGAGCGCGGATTCCCTTATCGATAGATAGATTCCCAGCCTTACGAAGAGCTGTGTAGAACGATCCACCTGAAGGTAGCTTTCCAGTGTTTGATGCCTGCACAAGTGACTTAGCAACAACCAGCAACTGTGAAGTTGTGAAGTTACAGTGATTTGTTCCTTGTGCTGCAGGAGTTGAAGTAATTGGTGATCCTGCCTCGTTGAACTTTGTATAGCTGCTTGGAGTTGTATTCCAGAGCATCAAAAGCTTGTTGGTAGGAGCCTTGTACTCACGTGACTTCTGGTACGCCTTAACAGCAGCAGCCTTCTCAGCTGCGTACTGATCTGCATACAAATCAACTAGGCGCTGTGATGCACCTGCTGGAGTAATTGGATCTGCTACACCAACCATAAGAACAGTTGGAACGTTGATCTTTCCAGTGTTGACGTGAAGTGCGTTCATCTTTGCAACTGCAGCTGGATTAGCAACTGCACGTGGTGCACCTGGGTTAGCAGGTGAAAGAGCTCCTAGAAGAGCATCGATGACTGTGTTACCTGAAAGTGCAGCGTTGAAAATTACGCGCTCACCATCAATGCGGGCTGCGTAGTCAGTCTTTGTGTTATCAAAGATTGCTCCGCCAACTTGGTTCTCAACATCTTGTGTTGCAAGAACCGCAAGAGCTGCAGCATTTGTTCCGTTTTCAAGGATTGCAAGTGCTGGGCTAACTGCAAGTGGGAAGCTCAACTTCAACGCGCCCTCAGGACCTGAGATTGAGTCAAAGTGTGCAGACTGTGTTGGAAGACCCGCCATCAAGCCAAGTAGCAATAGTGCGCTACGTGATGGAACTCCAGCTGCTTGCAGCGCTTTACCGGTTGCAGATGAAGTATCTGGCCAAGCACCTGTAGAAATGCCTGCCTGCAACTTACCCATAACGGTAAATACCTTTACTAAGTCAGCGTATGACTCGGCAACTCCAGCTGCACCAGCTGAGTAGTTTCCAGCCTTGATGCTTGGATCAAAGAGAACCTTTACACCCCATAGGAAATCTCCAGCCATTGTTAGCTGTGGAGCAACGTTGTCCGCCATACACATTGGTGCAACCGCTGAAACTAAGTCAGGGTGCTTTTCAGCAAGACCTTGAGTGATTACGCCACCAAGAGATGATCCCCAAGCAACAACCTTAGTTGTCTTTGGGAACTGCTTCTTAAATGTGTCGATTAGTTCAACGTTTGTCTTGATCGCTGAATCTGGGTTCCAGCCTTGACGAGCAAAGCCTGAACCTACGATCGCGATACCTTGGCTAAAGAAGTACTTAGCAACATCAACGTTTCCACCAGGAACTGGCTCTGGAGTATTGGTGATCTTGTATCCACCAATTAGAGGAATCGCTGCAGGAATATCTACGTTGTAACGGTATCCATGTGAGTACAAAGCAACTGTTCCGTTGAAGTTTGCTGGAACCTGCATTGCATATGGTGCACCGTCAGATGTAACTCCAACGCATGATTGGATTGGGCTCTTGCCATCACACGCAGGTGCTGCATTAGCAACTGTTGGTGCTGTGACTAGAACTGTTGTTACAAGAGCTGTAACTGAAAGAAGCGAGAGAATTCTTACTTTCTTCATTAGTTAGGTAATCCCTTCGCTGGCATTGCAGGACGCTTGTATGTTGACTTAACAACTGCACCAGCACCTGAATCTGTTGTATATGAAACATAAGTTCCACCGATTGGTGAAAGATCACCAGTTGGTGAGTACTTTCCAACCCAGTAACCAGTTAGACCAACATGGCTTGTCTTTGAGTAACCAGCTGGAACTAGAGCAGAGTTTGCAAATGTTGCACCCTTGCTGTCGATCGCTGCCATCAATGACTTGCGTGTTGGTTGTGGGCCGGCTGCCTTAAGAGCCTGAGCTGCCATAAATGCTGTGTTCATTCCAAGCAATACGTTGAGATCAAATGCTGATCCTGGTACTGCCTTTGCGTAGATATCTGAGAAGAACTTTACGTACTCATCCTTCATATCTGTTGTTGCTGGAACTGGAGAGAAACCAATCGCATTGTAAAGAACGCCTGCTGGCACTCCTGTTAGCTTGATTGTTGTTGCATCTCCACCAACTGAGCCAAGCATCCACTGAGGTGCGTACTTGAGCTGAGCTGCTACTCCGAGCATCGCAGATGTTGCGCTTGAAACACCGAACAAGATAACAACATCAACTTCTGCTGCCTTGAACTTAGTGATCCAGCCAGCTGCTGCTGCTGCGTTCTGTGAACCTGATGCGTAAGGAACCTTAATTGCAAAGTTAGTTCCTGCTGTCTTGAAGCCAGCTAGTGCATCTGTTCCGAAATCGTCATCCTGGTATAGAAGACCAATCTTCTTTCCAGCAAAATTCTCCTTGATGTACTGACCCATGATCTTTGCTTCCATTACATATGAAGGCAAGACTGTGTAAGTAGTTGGGTACTTCTTTGTATCTGCGAATCCACTAAATCCTGTGTTAACAAACAACACTGGTACGCCACGACGTGCTGGGTTAACAGATGATGCAACCGCCTTCACGTTAGCTGTTCCTAGTGGAGCAAGAAGTGCCATGACCTTGTCCTTGAGGATCAATTCATTTGTCTTTGCAACTGCCTCAGTTGGGACGTAACGATCATCCTTTACAACGAGAGTTACTTTACGACCGTTGATTCCACCGTTTGCATTGAGGTAATCAAAGTATGCCTTTGCTGCACCTGGAATCTTGTTGTAACCAAGTGATGCTGTACCTGTCAGTGGCAGAGTCATTCCCAGTTTGATCTGAGTTGAGCTCACTCCAACTTCAGCCGCTTGTGCAGGAATAGCTGTTGAGGCTAATCCGACAATGGCCAGTACCGCTGAAGCTGTAATCAGCTTGCGACGGTTCAGTGCTTTCATGTGTTTCCTTCCATCGAGGGTTTTGTC
>CAYNYE010000015.1:0-12403 GCA_964401345.1 uncultured Candidatus Planktophila sp. | reverse complement strand
TTACAGCTAAATTGGATCGTGCAGCGTTAACCTAGGCTCATGAAGTTAAAGGCGATCATGATAGCAAGTCTGCTATCAGTAACTCTTATTTCTCCCGCGAATTCAGCTCCAAACTATGTGTTTCCAGTAGTTGGGTGTGATTACACCTACGCAAAAGCACATCATGATTATCCTGCCACTGATATTTTGGCAAAGGCGGGTTGCCGCTATGTCGCTGTAACCTCTGGCGTCATCGATGAAGTGAACCGAGTTGATTCTTGGTCAGGAAAAACTAATCTCGGAATTGATCGTGGTGGTTTGTATGTTTCATTTATCGGTGATGATGGCGTTCGATATTACGCGTCGCACCTTCGCAGCATTCCTCAAAGTATTCAACCTGGCGTTGCGGTGAAAGCGGGAAGATTGTTGGGCACTGTTGGTGCAACCGGTAGTGCTCGTGGAACAAAACCACATATTCACTTCGGTCTTTCATGGAGTACGCCACCTCAAACCTGGTGGGTGCGTCGTGGAATGGTGTGGCCATGGAAGTATTTGGATGCATGGAAAGCTGGAAAAGATCTCTCGCCTGCAAAAGAAGTAGAAGCAAAACGCTTAAAGGTTGGTGATGTTCCGCCTGAACCAGGTGCGAAGTAAAAGAGTAATAAAAAACCCCGCCAGTTACCCGGCGGGGTTTTTTAATAGTTAGTGTTGATTAGGCAGGGTTTACTGCATCAGCCTGAGGACCCTTTGGACCCTGTACGACCTCAAATGAAACTGCCTGACCCTCTTCAAGGGACTTGTAACCGTTTCCTTGAATTGCTGAGTAGTGAACGAATACATCTTGTCCGCCACCATCAACTGCAATGAAACCGAAACCCTTTTCAGAGTTGAACCACTTAACTGTGCCTGTTGCCATGTATTTATTTTCCTTCGATATGTGGGTGATTCGAGAAATCCTCGATTCACGGTCTTCCTCTTGCCCCAGCGATACCGATTATGCAAAACATGAAACGGGTACTGATTAAGCGTCCGACTGAGCACAACTGTACCGCTTACCGCCCCGTATGCCTAAAGGAGGAGTAGACAGTTTTAGGCTCATTGGTGTCTAATTGAGCCGTTCACGACGCAAGTTTGAGCCGAAAATGCTGCTGGGGAAGGTCGCATTTGGGCAACCTTGCAAGGAGAACCATGGAACGTTTAACCACGCCTTCAAACCGTCAACAGGTTCGGGGTTTCCTCACTATTCACTCAACACCATCTGCGTTGCGTCACCACATTGATTGGGCGATTCAAGCGGTGCTTGGAAACTGGGTGAAGCCAACATGGAGCTCGCAACCATTAATCCCTGGCTCATATCGCACCCAAATCGAGTTTCGTGATCGCCAAGGTGCAGCAGCTGAATTAGCGAGCTCACTTCGTAGTTGGCATTACTTGAACTTTGAAGTTATTGAAAACACAGACGATGGTGGCGAGCTTTTTAGATGCACGCCGGAACTTGGAATTCATCGCGCAGTTGTTGATCAGACAGGTGCGGTCATTCTTACTGAAAATCAACTGGGTACAGTTTTAAAAAACTCTTTAGATGAAGAAAGTATTCGTGAAGCGATTGCAAAACTTCTGGGAAGTTCATGGGAGTGCGAGTTAGATCGTTTCAGGAGTGTTGACCTTCAGGAAATCGCTCATCTGCGTGCAATTTAGTGAGTAAGATATAAATATGACTCAACTTAATGAAAGCCCAATCATCACTGTAGAACGTCGCAAAGCTGTAACGATCATTGTTGCAGCGGTAATCATGTCACTCGCAATTGGTGGCGGATTGATGAAGGTCGGTTCTGGATTTGCTTCACGTAGCAGCGATGGAATTACCGTAACTGGTTCTGCAAAGACAACCGCCACAGCAGACAACGCGGTGTGGGTTCTCAACGTAAGTTTGTCTTCACCAACCGTTGCAACTGCGGTAAAGAAAGTTGATGCCGATGTTGCAGCGCTATCTAAGTATTTAACAGAAGGTGGAATTGCCGCAGAAGGCCTGACACTTGGAGCGGTAGCAACCTTTGCCAATGAGGAGTACATCAACGGCAATGCAACAGGAAGAATTCTTTCTTATCGTGCTACCCGCGAAGTCACTGTGCGCTCGAAGGATGTTCAGTTAGTTTCAAAGTTGAGCCAAGGAATTGGAACATTATTAGCAACTGGAATCAACGCTAACAACTACGGACCTCAGTACTACATTTCAAATCTTCCTGAGCTACGCCCACAATTGATGGCTGAAGCGATGAAGGATGCCAAGGTTCGCGCAGAGGCTTTAACTAAGGCGGTCGGTGGAGACATTGGTTCATTGGTAAATGTAAAAGCTGGACCGATCCAAATCACTACACCTGATTCAACAATGACCGCTGATTACGGTGCTTACGACACCTCAACAATTGAAAAGACAGTCACAGCTACAGTTTCCGTAACCTTCAAGAGTTAATTCGCGGAACGGCCGTGTGCAACGCGGCCGGATACCAACCACACTAAGACGCTGTGGGAGGGAACGTTGATCTTTGCAGACGGTGCTGCAATCACTGGTTCGTAGGTCTCGGTCTTTTGTGAAGAATCAAAGATGCACCTAAAGGTTTCTCCCCAGCTTGCGTTAGGCAAAGTAAAGGGGGTTTCTTCTGCTGATGAATTAAGCATCAATAGCAAGGCCTTGTTGGGGTCGGCTTCAATAAAAACAGTGATGCTGCGTTTTTCCTCGTCACGCCAATGATCATCACTCATTTCATTGCCGCCTAATGAAAACCAGGCGATATCTTTTCTATTTGTGCCTTTATCGAGTGCGCCAGTGAAAAATTCGGAGGCGACATCGGCCAAGTAAGTATCGCGGATCTTTGCCAAAGATTTTACTGAAGCCAAAATATCGAGTTGCTTTTCATTTAAGTTCCAGGAAAGAGCCCACCCGCCATTAAAGGATGCCTCATTTTCTGTTGAGTGATCCAAAGGGAGGGAGTAGGCATTGTTTGAACCATTTTGCGTTCGACTAACCTCATCGCCCATATTGAGCATTGGGACTCCTGAAGAAAGCATCAATGTGGCGAGCAAAGATTTTTGTAAGCGATGACGCACCTCCTGAATCTGAGGATTGTCGCTTTCGCCTTCATGCCCAACATTCCATGAACGATTTGAATCACTGCCATCTGCATTATTTTCTAGGTTTGGCTGATTGTGTTTTTCGTTGTAGGTGACCATGTCATGCACGGTAAAGCCATCATGAGCAGCCACAAAGTTAATTGAAGATGTTGGTCCTCGATAATGGAAAATATTGCTAGAACCACTGATGCTTGATGCGATATCTGAAACGCCTTCGCCATAGCCTCGAGCTAAATCACCCAACCAGAATTGGCGCACCGAGTCGCGGTAAGCGTCATTCCATTCTCTCCAGGGATGCGGGAAATCTCCTAATGAATATCGTGAAATATCCCAAGGTTCAGCGATCATTTTGAAGTTTCGCAAAACAGAGTCCGCACCTATGGCGGCCATAAGCGATGAATTAAAGGCGCTATTGCTTGTGTACAGCGCGGTAGTTAGATCAAAGCGGAACCCATCAACGCCGATAACTTCAATCCACCAACGCAAAGAATCAATAATCTGACGCACTGAATGTGGCTTACTTGCGGCAAAGGTATTTCCGCATCCTGTGACATCTACATAATTTCCATGCGCATCTTGTCGGTAATAAGCGTGGCCATCAATTCCTTTGTAGGAAAGAGTTGGTCCTCCCACGCCGCCTTCTGCAGTGTGGTTGTAAACAACATCCAAGATAACTTCGATGCCTGCCGCATGAAGTTGATCTACCGACCATTGAAGTTCAGCGATTGGATCAGAGGTAGATGCGTACTCTTTGTGGGGAGCGGTAAACAATAAAGAGTTATAGCCCCAATGATTCTTTCGCCCACGGCTATGAATAATTGGTTCAGTGATTGATTGCGCGATCGGCAGTAGCTCCAGAGCGGTTACGCCGATGGATTTCAAATGTGCAATCGTGCTTGGGTGACCAAGAGCTTTGTAACTTCCTCGTTCATGCTCTGGAATCTCTTGATTAAAGGCGGTTAGACCTTTCACATGTGCTTCATAAATAATGGTTTTTGCCCAAGGAACAAGCGGCCGATTAACTTCGCGAACTCCGTGATCAGTTACAACCGAGTAAGGAACCTTTCCGGCGCTATCGCGGGGATCGCGTTCATTCAAATCACCATTACCTGATGCATCATGAGCAACATGGCCATAAATTTCAGGGGAGTAAACAACATCTCCATCGATCACATGCGCATAAGGGTCAAGCAAAAGCTTTGCGGCGTTAAAGCGCACGCCATATTCCGGAATCCATGGACCATACACACGGTATCCATACCGTTGCCCTGGGCGAACTCCGGCAAGGTAGCCATGCCAGATCGGCCCATTGCGGTGGGACATGGCGAAGCGAGTCTCAACTAACTTGCCGTTGACCTCGTTAAAGAGGCATAGCTCGACCGCATCGGCACCGTTGCTCCAGATTGCAAAGTTGGTTCCGCCATCGGTAACGGTAGAGCCAAGGGTTCGCGGATCTGCAGGAAGCATGGTCGGTATCTTGCCCTGATTGGGGGCAAAAGGAGGGGTTTTTGAGTGTGATTGAGGTAGCCAATTAGGGTTACTCACCAGTAACCTGTGGCTATGAAAATCGCCGTTTGCGTAAAGCAGGTCCCAGATTCATGGGCAGAAAAGAAGATGGTCAATGGAATTCTCGATCGCGAGAATGTTGATGCGGTTCTAAATGATCTTGATGAGTACGCCGTTGAAGAAGCGCTGCGCATTGCAGAGGCTCATGGTGGCAATGAAGAAGGCGGCGCACACACTGTGACCGTGATTTCAATGGGACCAGAGCGTGCAACGGAAGCGGTTCGCAAAGCGCTATCAATGGGAGCCAATGATGCAATCTTGGTAACTGATGCAAAGCTTGCTGGCGCAGATGCGCTCGCAACTTCTGCCGTTCTTGCTTCGGTCATTGAAAAGGGTGGATTTGATTTAGTTATCTGTGGAACAGAATCAACAGATGCGCGCATGAGCGTTGTTCCAGCGATGTTGGCGGAGCGCTTGAACGCTGCGCAATTAACTTTTGCTTCAAAGGTAGAGGTTGATCCTTCTTCACAAAAGGTTTCAATTACTCGAGTAACTGAGGCAGGCGTCGACGAGATGAATGCTCAGTTCCCATGTGTGATCTCAGTTGTAGAAAAGATTAATGAACCGCGTTACCCATCATTCAAGGGAATCATGGCGGCGAAGAAGAAGGTTATCGAGAGTAAAGATTTAGCTGCAGTGGGAGTATCAGTGGATTCGGCATGGTCACTGGTTGCCGATTCTTCTCCACGTCCACCACGCGCAGCAGGTATCAAGGTCAGCGATGACAACGCGGCAGAGCAAATGGTTTCATTCCTAGCAGAAAAGAAGTTGATATGAGCAAGGTATTGATTTTGGCTGACTTTGTAAGCTCTAAGGCGACAAAGACTAATGCAGAGCTAGCAACAGCTGGTGCGCGTATCGGCGAAGTTACCGCCGTAGTTCTTGCACCAGTTGGAAAAGGCGCTGCAATGGCTGCTGAAATTAACAAGGGCCCTATTTCAAAGGTTGTCGTTGTTGAATCAGATGCCTTTGTAAATAATGGCGTTGCAGCAGTTGCCGATGTTCTTGCACAGATTGTTGCTGCACAATCACCTGCGGCGGTTCTCATTGCATCCCATGCATTTGGTAAAGAGGTTGCGGCTCGAACAGCGGTAAAGACCGGCTCAGGAATCATCACAGATGCTGTCGATGTATCAGCAGATATCACTGCAACACAGCTTGTCTTTGGTGGTTCCACAACGGTTCACTCTAAGGTTTCTCATGGAACACCAATCATTACTGTTCGCCCAAACTCAATTGATGCAGAAGTAGCAGCATCGACACCAGCGGTTGAAACTCTTTCGCTGCAGGTTTCGGATGCATCAAAGAAGGCGACGGTCACATCATCGCAACCTCCAGTTCAAGGCGGTCGCCCTGAACTAACTGAGGCCAACATTGTTGTATCTGGCGGTCGCGGAACTAACGGAGATTTTTCCGCGGTTGAAGGTTTTGCTGATTCACTAGGTGCAGCTGTTGGCGCATCTCGCGCAGCAACTGATGCTGGTTGGTACCCACACTCATACCAAGTTGGCCAAACCGGTAAAACTGTAAGCCCTCAGCTATATGTTGCATGTGGAATTTCAGGCGCAATCCAGCACCGTGCAGGAATGCAGACAAGTAAGACCATCGTTGTAATTAACAAGGATCCAGAAGCGCCGCTCTTTGAAATCGCAGATTTCGGCGTTATTGGCGATCTCTTTGCCGTGCTTCCTAAGGCAACGGAAGGCGTAAAAGCCCACAAGTCATAGACTTAGGCCCGTGCCTTCAATCTATGTAGATCACGCTGCAACGACGCCACTGTCGCCTGCAGCTTTTCAGGCAATCACCTCTCAGCTCCAGGAACTTGGCAACCCATCAAGTTTGCACACCCATGGGCGAGCGACACGCAAAGTCCTTGAGGATGCACGTGAAGCGATTGCACGTGAGGTTGGATCCCTTCCATCTGAAGTTATTTTCACTGCATCCGGAACTGAAGCCAATAACATCGCGTTAAAGGGTTTGTGGTGGAATGGAAAAGCACACGGCAAGAAAGTTGTTGTCATTTCCGCCATTGAACATCATGCAATCTTGGATCCTGCTCGCTGGTTAGAAACTCACGAAGGCGCAGAGGTTGTCATTGTCCCTGTAGATGTTCATGGAGTCATTGATCTAGCTTTCTTGAAGGAACTGATAACTAACCGTTCACATGAAATCGCCGTTATTTCGATTATGCACTCCAATAATGAGACTGGAGTCCTACAACCAATTCATGAAGTTGTCGCACTAGCCGGCGAGATCCCGGTACACACCGATGCGGTGCAAAGTTTTAAAAAAGTACCCCTGTCCTACAAAAATCTAGGTGTCACTGCATTAACGCTGAGTGCACATAAAGTTGGTGGACCACTTGGAATCGGTGCATTGATTTTGCGAAGGGCATTTGAAATTCCTGCCTTACTTCACGGCGGGGGACAAGAACGCGAAATTCGCAGCGGAACTTTAAATGCGCCAAGCATTGTTGCCTTCTCAGCAGCGGCTCAAGAGAGTTACCCATCTACAGAAGTTGAGCAACTTCGCGACAACTTTATTCGGGCGGTTAAAGCAGCAATCCCAGATGCATACATCAATGGTGAATCAAGTCAACGATTGCCCGGAATTGTTAACGTAACTTTTCCGGGAACCCAGAGCGACATTTTGTTGTTGCTATTAGATAACGCTCAAGTTTCGGCATCAACCGGCTCTGCCTGTAGTGCGGGAGTTCATGAGGCAAGCCATGTCTTGCTTGCCATGGGGCACACTGAAGCAACGGCTTTGTCTTCGCTTCGATTCTCCTTTGGCGCTGCATCTACTCAGGCAGATGTTGATTTTGTAATGTCAGTACTACCCGATGTAATTGCTACTGGACGGGCGGCACACATCAAATGAAGTTAATTGCAGCAATGAGCGGTGGAGTTGATTCCGCGGTGGCCGCTGCCCGCGCAGTTGAAGCCGGGCACGAAGTAATCGGTGTCCACCTAGCTTTGGCTTCTAATCCTCAAAAGTATCGATCAGGTGCACGTGGGTGTTGCACAATTGAAGATTCCCATGATGCTCGCAGAGCCGCTGATGTCATTGGAATCCCTTTTTACATTTGGGATATGGCTGAAGAGTTTCATGATGGAGTAGTCGAAGATTTCCTTGCCGAATACTCAGCAGGCCGAACTCCTAACCCATGTTTACGCTGTAATGAAAAAATTAAGTTTGCAGCGGTTCTCGATCGTGCGCGGGCAATGGGATACGACGGAGTTGTCACCGGTCACTATGCCCGAACACAAATTGGCCCTGATGGAAAAACTCTTCATCGCGCCGTCGATCACTCAAAGGATCAGTCCTACGTTTTATCTGTATTAACAGTTGAGCAAATCAATG
This sequence comes from uncultured Candidatus Planktophila sp., assembly GCA_964401345.1. Lineage (GTDB taxonomy): Bacteria > Actinomycetota > Actinomycetes > Nanopelagicales > Nanopelagicaceae > Planktophila. Next base: position 4,363 of record CAYNYE010000015.1, on the reverse strand, counting down.
GCGCAATCTTTCCTTTGGGGGATACCACCAAGGTAGATATTCGTGCCGAAGCTGAACGTCGCGGATTAGCCGTTGCACAAAAGCCGGATAGCCATGACATTTGTTTTGTCCCATCTGGTGACAATGCGGGTTGGTTGCGGGATCGCCTAGGTAGCGAGGTTGGACCAATCGTTGATCAAGATGGCAATAAGATCGGTGAACACAAAGGTGCTTATACATACACAATCGGCCAGCGAAAAGGTTTGGGACTAACTGTTCCTACCGCCGATGGTTCACCTCGATTTGTTTTAAAGATTGAACCGGTGACAAACACAGTTGTTGTCGGCGCACGTGAAGATTTAGCGATCACAACCATGCGTGGTGAACGACCTGTTTGGTGTGGTCCAGCCGTCGATGCAACCGTGCGTACTGGTTTTGTTCAGGTTCGTGCACATGGTGCTGCGTTGCCATGTAGCTATTACTTTGATGGGACCTTTTTAATTGCGACCTTGGAAGAGCCTTTACTGGGGCTTGCAACGGGACAAGCTATGGTTATTTATGATGGTGATCGCGTCGTAGCATCAGCCACAATTTGTGAGACGCAATGAGCAATAAAGCCCGTCATCGAATGACCGAGCTGATCAATGAGATCCGCGACCATCAATTTAAATACTACGTATTAGATCAACCAACAATCACCGATGCCGAATTTGATGCTTTATTACGTGAGCTCCAAACTCTGGAGGACAAGAATCCTGAATTGCGTGAAGCAGATTCACCTACGCAGCATGTTGGTGGAGGATTTTCCACACAGTTTGAACAACGCGATCACATTGAAAAGATGATGAGTCTGGACAATGTCTTTGATGCAGATGAACTCTCACAATGGTTTGACCGAGTCGAAAAAGAGATAACTAACCCGCAGTATTTGTGTGAGGTAAAAGTCGATGGACTTGCCATCAACTTAACATTTGAAAACGGCGTGCTTGTTCGAGGTTTAACGCGAGGCAATGGTGTTACCGGAGAAGATGTCACCCTTAATGTCAAGACAATCAAGAATTTGCCTCATCAATTGAAGGGTGATGCCGTACCAACGCTTATTGAAGTTCGTGGAGAAGTTTTCTTTCCTATCAAAGCTTTTAATGAACTCAATGAATCACTAGAAGAAGCAGGTAAGCAACTTTTTGCTAATCCACGAAATGGTGCTGCTGGCTCTTTGCGTCAAAAAGATCCTCGAGTTACTGCTTCACGCCCGCTATCGGTGGTTGTCCATGGTGTTGGTGCCCGCGAAGGGATTGATTTTGAATCGCAAAGTGGTGCCTATGAAAAGTTAAAGAGTTTAGGTTTGCCAACAAGTGATCGTTTTAAAGTGTGTTCAACACGTGAAGATGTAGTTCAATTCATTCAGTTTTATGCAGATCACCGCCACGATGTAGAGCATGAAATCGATGGTGTTGTAGTCAAGGTTGATTCTTTGTCTCAGCAGCAACAATTGGGCTTTACCTCACGAGCTCCTAAGTGGGCGATTGCTTATAAGTACCCTCCAGAAGAGGTCACCACCGTTTTACTAGATATCAAAGTCAGCGTTGGACGTACCGGAAGAGTTACACCTTTTGCTTACATGGAGCCGGTCAAAGTTGCCGGATCAACGGTAACTAATGCAACTTTGCATAACGCCGAAGAGATTGTGCGCAAAGGAGTCTTAATCGGTGACACAGTTGTTATTCGCAAGGCGGGAGATGTAATCCCCGAAGTCCTAGGTCCGGTCCTTGAAAAGCGCACTGGTTCAGAGCGTGCATTTGTTATGCCAACTCATTGTCCTGAATGTGGTTCAGAGCTTCGTGCGATGAGTGAAGGCGATGTAGATATTCGATGCCCCAACACTCAAAGCTGCCCTGCTCAGTTGCGTGAACGAATTTATTACATTGGTTCTCGTGCCGCGTTAGATATTGATGTCCTGGGTTATGAAGCCGCAGCTGCATTATTGGATGCCAAAATCATCACGGATGAATCAGATCTTTTTGATTTAACCGTTGAAAAGTTAGTCACATCTAATTTCTTTACCAAGAAAGATGGAAAGCCTGCAGCAAATGTTGAAAAGTTGTTGGCAGCGCTCGAGGAGGCAAAGAATCGTCCACTGTGGCGCACCTTGGTTGCCCTTTCAATTCGCCATGTTGGTCCGACCGCAGCCCAAGGTTTGGCAACAGCACTTGGTTCAATTAAGGCAATCTCGGAAGCAACCGCCGAAGAGCTAGCCGATATCGATGGTGTTGGACAGATCATCGCCGAGTCAATCGTTGAGTGGTTTGAGGTTACTTGGCATAAAGAGATTATTGCCAAGTGGGAAAAGGCTGGCGTTTGCATGGTTCTTCAACAAAGCGAAGCGCTGCCACAAACTTTGGCTGGACTTACCTTTGTTGTTACAGGTGGACTTGAATCATTCACGCGAGATGGAATTGCAGAAACGATTGCAGCGCATGGTGGAAAAGCCTCATCCTCGGTCTCCAAAAAGACAGATTATGTATTGGTGGGTAGCGATCCCGGTTCAAAGTTAGCTAAAGCTCAAGAATTAGGCGTTCCTGTAATTGATGAAGCACGATTTAAAGAGCTATTGGCGGGCAAGTAGTAGTATTTCAACCATGATTACCCTTGCCAGCGAGGTCACTCGCGAACTTCCTGCCTCACCCGTTTTCTTTGGTGTCTTCACATTTGTTGTGATGTCACTCTTTTTGTATTTAGTTCTTCGCCTAGACCGAGATTAATTTGTCCCGAGTAGGTATTTACGGAGGAACTTTTGACCCAATACATTTGGGTCACTTACATGTAATTACCCAACTTTTTGAAAAAGATTTGGTTGACCAATTATTGGTTGTACCTGCAGGTGAACCTTTACTGCGCGAACATGCACCAATCGCTTCAGCCCAGCAACGTAGGGCGATGTGTCAATTAGCGCTCTCAGATCTTCCACCAGCAATTGCTTCAAAGGTTCATGTTAATCCAATTGAAGTTCTAAGAATGGGCCCAAGCTATGCAATCGATACCGTGGAAGCGGTAGCCCAAAACTATCCAGATGACACCATTATTTTGATCATCGGCCAAGATGCCGCAGAAAAATTAGATCGATGGCACCGAATTGATGAGTTGCGCACTATGGTCCAATTCTTAGTGATTGGACGACCCGGATATATTGGTGATGGCATTGATATTGGGGCTTTAGATGTATCCGCCACCACAATTCGCCAAGGTTTGAGCGCAGATGTTTCGTCATCAGTGGCAGCATTTATACGAGAGAATAACCTTTATGACAATTAGCAGCAGAACACTCGAGATCACCCAAGTAGCCGCCAAAGCCGCAATCGACAAGATTGCCGTAGATGTTGTGGCCTTGGATTTATCAGATCAATTAGTTCTCAGCGAGGTCTTCTTAATTGCAACCGGCCAAAATGAGGCACAGGTTGATGCCATTGCAGATGAAGTAGAGCGTCAACTTTCTGCGATTGGTGATAAGCCTGTTCGTCGCGAACATGGTGCTGAATGGATTTTGTTAGATTATTCAGATCTAGTTGTGCATGTACAAAGTGCCGAACTGCGTAAGTACTACATGCTTGATCGCCTATGGAATGACTGCCCAACAATTGATTTAGAAGCAGTGAGGGAGGCTGCCGTTAATGGCCGCTAACCGAGTCATTTTATGGCGTCACGGCCAAACAGATTGGAATGTTGTAAACCGCTTTCAGGGACATTCAGATATTGATCTCAATGAAGTCGGACGTTTCCAAGCAAAGCATGCTGCACAAATTCTTGCCGGAATGAATCCGACAATGATTATTTCAAGTGACCTTGGACGTGCGCGTGATACTGCGCAATCCTTAGCGGATCTGACTGGGTTAACAGTGCAGATTGATCCAGATCTTCGTGAAACTAATGGCGGGCTTTGGGAAGGAAAGACTGGTGCAGAAAATCGAGCAGAAGATTTTCATAACTTTATTCGCTGGATCGATGGAGAAGACAATCCCGCCGGAACAACTGGCGAACGACGGAGCGAGGTTGCAGATCGAGCTGTTCGTGCAATCAAGAAAGCTTTGGGAGACAAAACAGATCAAACTTTGGTTGTAACGACACATGGTGGAACTGCGCGTTGCATCCTGGGTTCTTTGCTTCAACTTCCGATGTCCCACTGGGGCGTAATTGGCGGTCTATCAAATGCATCGTGGTCGATTGTGGAGCGCAACCCACGTCAATGGAATTTGGTAGAACACAACGCGGGCTCGATTCCAGAGCCGGTCTATGGTGAAGAAAGCGGTGGAACTTCAGCTTGAGGCTCACCGCTTCAAATGCGGTAAGGTCTGCACCCGCACGAAAATCGGGGCTATAGCGCAGCTGG
>CAYNYE010000014.1:0-12746 GCA_964401345.1 uncultured Candidatus Planktophila sp. | reverse complement strand
TTGATTTCGAGCGCGAGCGCGTATCGCTATCGCTTAAGGCAACTCAAGAAGATCCATGGCAGGCATTTGCTCGCACACACACAATCAATCAGGTTGTTCCAGGTGTTGTGACAAAGCTAGTTCCATTCGGAGCTTTCATCCGTGTTCACGAGGGAATTGAAGGCCTCGTTCACATTTCAGAGTTGGCAGAACGCCACGTTGAAATTCCAGAGCAGGTTGTTCAGGTTGATGATGAGCTATTTGTAAAGATCATCGATATCGACCTAGAGCGTCGTCGTATCTCACTTTCACTAAAGCAGGCTAATGAAGGTACAGAGATTGAGATCGAAGCATTTGATCCAACTCAGTACGGAATGGCTGCTCGTTACGACGCAGAAGGAAACTTCATTTACCCTGAAGGTTTCGATGCAGACTCACAGGAGTGGAAGCCAGGATACGAAACACAGCGCGAAGAGTGGGAGCGTCAGTACGCACAAGCTCAAGAGCGTTTCTTGGCACATAAAAAGCAGAAGGCAGAAGCTAAGGCTGCTGACGCTGCGGCAACACCTGAAGAGGGTGCAGCATCTGCTGAATAAAAGCGTTTTAGAAGAAAGGCCTCGCGTAACTGCGGGGCCTTTTTTCATTTAACCTCTATTCTTTCCTCATGCGAGTTATCGGGTTAACAGGAGGAATTGGGTGTGGCAAATCATTGGCCGCGCAATACTTTTCTGAACTCGGAGCTTTGGTAATTGATGCCGATCAATTAGCACGTGCAGCGATTGAAAGAGGATCACAAGGATTTGATGAAGCGGTAAGTATTTTTGGCGATTCAATTCTTAACAATGGTGATATTGATCGACGGGCATTAGGCGAAATTGTTTTTAAGGATCCAGATGCCAAGAGAAAGCTGGAAGGCATCATCCATCCGTATGTCCGTCAACAATTTGAAGAGGCTGTCTCCTCACTCAAGGCTGATGAGACTCTGATCTATGAGATTCCGCTCTTGGTTGAAACTGGAGCTCAGGATCGCTTTGATATTGTCATCACAGTTGAATCAGAGATTGAAAACCGAATCTCGAGATTGCGTCAACGTGGCATGCATATCTCCGAAATAGAAGCTCGGATAGCCGCGCAGGCAAGCAGAGAGCAACGTGTAGAAATCGCTGATTTCCTCATAGAAAATGATGGAACCGAGGATGAACTCCTGCGCCAGGTTGAAAACATTTGGGATAGCCTTCACGATAATTAATAAGTAGTCTTAGCAAATGCGGCCTATCTCTGAACTCCAACGCAGAGTTGAGCCATTTCAGGTTATTAGCGATTATGTACCTGCAGGCGATCAGCCAGCGGCGATCGCTGAAATCACAAAGCGCATCAATGCAGGAGAACGAGATGTTGTTCTACTTGGAGCAACTGGAACCGGTAAGTCGGCAACAACGGCTTGGCTGATTGAGCAACTTCAACGCCCAACCCTTGTGCTAGCTCCCAATAAAACCCTAGCGGCACAGCTCGCCAATGAGTTTCGAGAGCTTCTACCAAATAACGCGGTTGAGTACTTTGTTTCATATTACGACTACTACCAACCTGAAGCATATGTTCCTCAGACTGATACCTTTATTGAAAAGGATTCAAGCGTCAATGAAGAGGTAGAACGACTTCGCCACTCAGCGACAAACTCCTTGTTGACCCGCAGAGATGTGATTGTGGTTGCAACGGTTTCATGTATTTACGGTTTGGGAACACCGCAAGAGTATGTAGACCGAATGGTCCGACTGCGCGTGGGGGATGAGGTCGAACGCAACTCACTTCTGCGTCGCTTTGTTGATGTGCAGTACAAGCGAAATGACATGGCCTTTGAACGCGGAACTTTCCGCGTGCGTGGTGACACTATTGAAATTATTCCAATGTATGAAGAGCTTGCAATTCGCATCGAAATGTTTGGCGATGAAATCGAGAAGCTTTCAACTCTCCATCCATTAACGGGCGAAATCATTCGAGATGAAGAGGAGATCTTCGTCTTTCCTGCAACTCACTATGCAGCCGGTCCGGAAACGATGAAGCGAGCTATCGGAGATATCCAAGATGAGCTTCAGGTTCAACTCAATCTATTTGAAAAGCAAGGTAAGTTACTGGAAGCTCAGCGTCTAAGAATGCGAACCACCTTTGATATCGAGATGATGGAGCAAATTGGATTCTGTAGTGGAATTGAAAACTACTCTCGACATTTGGATGATCGACCAGCTGGCTCTGCACCTCACTGCCTTCTTGATTATTTCCCAGAAGACTTTCTTGTCGTAATCGATGAGAGCCACGTGACAGTTCCACAGCTAGGTGCAATGTTTGAAGGAGATGCCTCTAGAAAACGCACCCTTGTTGAACATGGATTCCGTTTGCCGAGCGCCTTAGATAATCGTCCCCTTAAGTTTCCCGAGTTTGTTGAGCGAACCGGCCAAACAATTTATCTATCTGCTACTCCCGGCAAGTATGAGCTAGAAAAGGTCAAGGGAGATGTGGTCGAGCAAGTTATTCGACCAACAGGTTTGGTAGATCCACAGATTGTCATTAAGCCAATTAAGGGGCAGATCGATGATCTACTTGCAGAGATAATGATTCGTGCTGAACGAAATGAGAGAGTTCTCGTTACAACACTGACCAAGAAAATGTCAGAGGACTTAACAGATTACCTGCAGGAAAAGGGAGTAAACGTCCGCTACCTGCATTCAGAGGTAGATACCTTGCGACGGGTAGAGCTATTGCGTGAACTGCGAACCGGCGACTACGACGTCCTTATTGGAATCAACTTGCTTCGTGAAGGATTGGATTTACCTGAAGTTTCGCTAGTTGCAATTCTTGATGCAGATAAAGAGGGCTTCCTTCGTTCTGCAACCTCATTGATTCAGACAATTGGGCGTGCCGCTCGCAACGTTTCGGGCGAGGTTCATATGTACGCTGACCGAATTACCGATTCAATGGCTAAAGCGATTGATGAAACCAATCGACGCAGAGCTAAGCAGGTTGCATACAACCTCGAACGAGGCGTAGATCCTCAACCTCTACGTAAGAAGATCGCAGATATCACCGATTTGATTACCCGCGAGAGCGAAGATACCGAAGAGCTTCTGGCTCATGAAAAGGGTGGAGCGAAGAAGGTAGCTGCCTCATCTGGAATTTACGACAAATCCTCCACCTCGCTACCGCGCAAGGATCTCATCGCATTGATAGGCTCGCTCACCGAACAGATGAGAAATGCTGCATCTGAACTTCAATTTGAGGTAGCGGCACGATTGCGTGACGAGATCAAAATCTTGAAGAAAGAGCTACGAATGATGGAAGAGGCCGGGGTTTGAGCATCGACAAGTTAGTTGTTCGCGGAGCTCGCGAGCACAATCTGAAGAATGTTTCGATTGAACTACCTCGAGACTCCCTAGTCGTTTTCACTGGGCTTTCAGGCTCAGGAAAGTCATCTCTTGCCTTCGACACAATCTTCGCCGAAGGTCAGCGCCGTTACGTCGAATCGCTATCTGCCTATGCACGCCAGTTCTTGGGTCAAATGGATAAGCCAGATGTAGATTTTATTGAGGGCTTATCTCCAGCAGTATCGATCGATCAGAAATCAACTAACCGTAACCCGCGTTCAACCGTTGGAACGATCACCGAAGTTTATGATTATCTGCGTCTGCTTTTCGCTCGAGCAGGAACACCGCACTGCCCTAAGTGCAACAAGGTAGTTACGCGACAATCACCTCAGCAAATTGTTGATCAAATTCTTGAACTGCCAGCAACGACAAAGTTTCAGGTTTTGGCGCCAGTTGTTCGTGCTCGTAAAGGCGAGTTTGTCGAATTATTCAATGACCTAATCACTCAAGGTTATTCACGCGCACGTATTGACGGGGAAGTAGTTCAGCTTTCAGATGCGCCAAAACTCAAAAAGCAAGAAAAGCACACCATTGAAGTTGTTATCGATCGGTTGACTGCCAAAGCTGAAAGCAAGACCCGCCTTACCGACTCTATTGAAAATGCATTGCGCTTGGCTTCTGGAATCGTTGTTCTGGACTTTGTCGATGCAAAAGGTGATGACAAAGAGCGTACATACAGCGAACATCTAGCCTGTCACGACTGTGAACTTTCCTTTGAGGAGTTAGAGCCTCGTTCATTCTCATTCAACTCTCCATTTGGCGCATGTGCCGAATGTTCTGGAATTGGAACCAAGAAAGAGGTTGATGAGGATCTGATCATTCCGGATGATTCAATCTCGATAAATGATGGCGCAATCGCACCTTGGTCTGGAGGGCAATCCTCTGATTACTTCCTTCGTTTACTAGAAGCGCTAGCGAAGGATCTGCCATTTTCACTAGATACTCCTTGGAAGAAAATTTCTGCCAAAGCGCGTGAAGCGATATTGAATGGCTACGAGTACGAAATCAAGATGAAGTACAAGGGCCGTTACGGAGCACGTAACTACACAACAGGTTTTGAGGGCGTTATTCCCTTTATTCACCGCAGACATGAAGAGACCGATAGTGACTACAGCCGCGACAAGTACGAGGCGTACATGCGTGAAATCGCCTGCGAAAGTTGCAACGGAGCCCGTCTAAAGCCTGAAGTCTTAGCTGTAACCATCGGCAATAAGAACATCTCTGAAATCTGTGAACTTTCAATCGCTGATTGCGCAACCTTCTTGAAGCAAATCAAGCTCAATAAGCGGGAGGCTCAGATCGCTGAACGAGTGATGAAGGAGGTTAATGCCCGCCTTGGTTTCTTGCTCGATGTCGGCCTTGATTATCTATCCCTTGCCCGCCCAGCAGGATCTTTGTCAGGTGGAGAAGCGCAGCGCATTCGACTCGCAACCCAAATTGGTAGTGGATTAGTTGGCGTCCTTTATGTTTTGGATGAGCCATCAATCGGTTTGCATCAACGTGACAACAAGCGATTAATTGAAACCCTCACACGTCTACGCAACCTTGGAAACACCTTGATTGTTGTTGAGCATGATGAGGAAACCATTCGCACCGCAGATTGGATCGTCGATATCGGTCCAGGGGCTGGCGAGCATGGTGGCAAGGTTGTCGTATCGGGCAGCTACGAAGATTTGATCGCATCTAAAGAGTCGATTACTGGTGCATATTTATCCGGGCGTAAATCAATTGAGATTCCGGCTAAACGACGCGCAATCGATCCTAAGCGCAAGCTCGTAGTCAAGGGTGCGAAAGAAAACAACCTCAAGGATATTGAAGTTGAAGTTCCGTTAGGAGTTTTTGTATCTGTTACCGGAGTTTCAGGTTCAGGTAAATCCACCTTGGTTAACGATATTTTGTATACAACTCTGGCAAATAAGCTGAACGGTGCGCGTTTAGTACCAGGACGCCACAGAACAGTTACTGGCATCGAGTTGTTGGACAAGGTTGTACATGTTGATCAATCTCCAATTGGTCGAACTCCGCGTTCTAACCCTGCTACCTACACAGGTGTCTTTGACAAGATCCGCGCCCTCTTTGCTGAAACTAGCGAAGCGAAAATCCGTGGTTATCAGCAAGGACGTTTCTCCTTCAACGTTAAGGGCGGACGGTGCGAGAACTGCTCTGGTGATGGAACCATCACTATCGAAATGAATTTTTTGCCAGATGTGTACGTTCCATGCGAGGTATGCCACGGCGCTCGATATAACCGTGAAACCCTAGAAGTTCACTACAAGGGTAAGACAATTGCTGAAGTCTTGAATATGCCAATCGAAGAGGCACATGGCTTCTTCGAGTCGGTTCCAGCCATTGCCAGATACTTAAAGACGCTCAATGATGTCGGTTTAGGTTATGTTCGACTTGGTCAGTCAGCTCCAACTTTGTCGGGCGGAGAAGCTCAACGCGTTAAATTAGCAACAGAGCTACAACGCCGATCAACGGGAAGAACTATTTATGTGCTTGATGAGCCAACAACTGGTTTGCACTTTGAAGATGTAAACAAGTTATTAACTGTTCTTAACCGACTAGTTGACACCGGAAATACGGTGGTCGTAATCGAGCATAACCTTGATGTCATCAAATGCTCTGACTGGGTTATTGATATGGGACCAGAGGGTGGCTTCCGTGGTGGAATGGTTGTTGCTGAAGGAACTCCTGAAACTGTTGCTGCCGTCAAGGAAAGTTACACAGGTCAATTCTTGGGTGAAATCTTAAAAACAAATAGAAAAGCCCCAGCGAAAAAGTAGTCTCATGGCAGATCCTCAAAGTTATCGGCCAAGCAATATTCCTGAGCACCCCGGTGTTTATCGTTTTTACAATAAGCAGGACAAGGTCATCTATGTCGGCAAGGCTAAGAACCTTAAGAATCGGTTAAGTAATTACTTTCAAGCAAACCTTGCGACCAAGACTTATCGAATGGTGCATGAAGCGGTTCGCGTTGATTGGACCATCGTCAGTACTGAACTAGAGGCGCTTGCTCTTGAATTCAGTTGGATCAAGCAATATCAACCTAAATACAACGTTCAGTTCAAGGATGACAAGTCCTATCCATATTTGGCGTTATCGCTCAACGATGAGTACCCAATGATCTTTATCACTCGTAAAGATAAGCGTCCCGGACTCAAATACTTTGGCCCCTACACAAATGCATGGGCTTTGCGAAATACCTTTGAAGTTTTATTGAAAGTTTTTCCCGTCAGATCCTGTTCATCCGCAAACTTCACCCGAGCTCAAAGGAGTAAGCGTCAATGTTTATTGGGGGATATCGGAAAGTGTGCAGCCCCATGCGTTGGGTGGATTTCTCAGGAGGATCACAAGCAACTTGCTCTACGACTCAATGAATTTATGGAGTCAGGCATGGAAAACATTCTGCCTAAGCTCCATGAAGAGATGAATACTGCCGCTGCCAATGAAGAGTTTGAGCGAGCAGCACGACTAAGAGATCAAATTGAATCCTTTGAAAAAGCCCAGAAATCAACTGAAGGTAACTTCTCGGATGATTTAGATGGCGATTTCATCTCTATCTACCATGATGGTTTCCATGCGTCAGGCTCAATCTTTTCAATGCAGCGAGGTTCAGTCAAAGGATCGCGTTCCTGGATTGTTGATCAAGAGATGGTCCTTGAAGGTCAAGATGAGTTAACCGCTCTCTTGTACTCAATTTACGGTACGGGTGCGATTGCGGTTCCGCGAAATATTTACATCAACTCAGACCCCGCCGATAAGGATCAGTTAGAGCAATGGTTGAGTTCTATTGGATCGACAAAAGTTGAGATCAAAGTGCCACAGCGGGGTGAGAAGGCTGAACTTCTCGACACCGTTAAGCGAAATGCTCAGTATTCGCTTATTCAGTATCTCAGTAAGCGTGCAACTGATGCAGCTGTCAGCGGCAAGGCGTTAACTGAGATTGAAGAACATCTAAACCTTGGGCGAACTCCATTGCGCATCGAGTGCTTTGATATCTCAAACATCTCTGGAACTTCGGTAGTTGCCTCTATGGTGGTCTTTGAAGATGGAATGATTAAGAAAAGTGAGTATCGCCGATTCATCATCGATACCAGTGAAGGGTTTGATGACACGCGCGCGATGCACCAGGTTATTACTAGAAGGCTAAAACGTTTACTGGATGATCGTAAAGAGAATGAGGCAGAGGTCGCCGAGCTAGGTGGAAAGCCGAGCAAATTCGCATACCCACCTCAGCTGATTGTGGTTGACGGCGGAAAGCCTCAAGTCAACGCTGCTCAACGGGCATTGGATGAGTTGGGGATTACCGATATTGCATTATGTGGTCTGGCGAAGCGTCTAGAGGAGGTTTGGGTTCCAGGATCAAAAGATCCGCTCATCCTTCCGCGAAGTAGTGAAGGTCTGTACCTTTTGCAGCGCATTCGAGATGAGGCGCACCGATTCGCCATCACCTTTCACCGTTCCAGAAGATCCAAGGTCATGTTGGAGTCGATTTTAGATGAGATTCCACAGTTGGGCTCAGCGCGCAGAGCTTCACTATTGGAACGATTTGGTTCCGTTGCGGCGATTAGAAAAGCTACGGTAGAAGAGATTGCGGCAACGCCTGGTATTGGATCAAAGATCGCATCGATCATCGAAGCCCACCTATCTGCAATTGCGACACAATCGATTAATACTGAAACTGGCGAGATTATGGAGAGCAAGTAATGGGTACGGCATTTTTTGAATTACCTGCTGAAGAACAACAGCTTTCATTGACCGCCTTCGCCACAGAGTTGTTGAAAAATTATGGGATTCACGGCGCGAAGGTTTCATGTATCAACTTTGAATTTAACGCAACCTTTTCAGTCGAGACCGATTTAGGCACGAAGTACGCCCTTAGAATCAATATCAACTCAACTCGAACCGTTGAAAATATGAAGGGTGAAATAGATTGGGTTCGCCATCTCAATCGAACATCTGGCATTCACACGCCAACCCCTATCGCAACTTTGGACGACCAGTACATCATCTCGGGATTTCACAATGATTCAGAACAGACTTTGTTTGCGGTGATGTACTCATGGCTCGAGGGAGAAGAGTTGGGGGATGAACCAACTTTGAGCCAATTGCATGAAGTAGGAAAAGCAATTGCAATTCTGCATCAAGAGTCTTCTGACTTCGCGCTAAGCCCCGATGCAGCTCTTCCTACCTTCAATGATTTTTTCTGGGGAACTGAGGATTATCTGTTCTCCGATAAATCCAAACTCTCAAACGCTGATCGCGCTTTGATTCAAGAGGCGCATGATCACATCATGAAGCTTACAAATGAACTGTATTCAAACTCACCTGTTCACATCATTCATGCTGATTTCCATGGTTGGAATCTGATGTGGAATGAGGATCGCTTATCGATCTTTGATTTTGATGATTGCGGTTTTGGTATCGAGGCTCAAGATTTAGCAGTGGTGCTGTATTACCTCGATACACCCGAACAAGATGTTGCCCTTCTAAATGGCTATAAGAGCATTAGGCCGTTGCCTCAATACTCAGATATTGCGATGAAGGCGTTGTTGTTGCAAAGACGCTTGCTATTGCTGAACTACTTGTTTGAGACCAAAAACCAGGAGCACCAAGAGATGCTTCCCGCCTACCTGGAGAAGAGTCTTGAGCGTGTATCAACCTTCTTGACAGATGTAAGAGGATAGAACCATGGCTAATCAGGAGACATTGATTCTTACAGGTATGTCAGGTGCGGGGCGTTCGACCGTTGCTCATGCATTGGAAGATTTGGGTTGGTATGTGGTGGACAACCTTCCGCCAGCACTTCTTCCTGCGCTAGTCAGTAAAGGAACGGGTCCGCAGGGCAAAGAGTTAGCTGTAGTTGTTGATGTGCGCGGGGGAGAGTTCTTTGATGAACTCACCAACGCCCTGGATGAGTTAAAGAGTAGTAACTCTGCTTATCGTTTAGTTTTTCTTGATGCGACAGATCAGGCACTTGTCCAACGCTTCGAATCAACACGTCGACCGCACCCATTGCAAGGTAAAGATCGCATTGTTGATGGCATTGCTAGGGAGCGAGTAAAGCTTGAAGATATTCGTTCGCAATCAGATGTGGCCATCGATACCTCTAATCTCAATGTTCACCAACTGGAAAAGCGAATTGGTGAAATCTTTGGAGCCGGAAAGCTGCAAGGTATTCGAATCAATGTTCTATCTTTTGGTTACAAGTACGGAATCCCAGTGGATTCAGATCTAGTTCTTGATTGCCGATTTATCCCGAATCCTCATTGGGATCCGGAACTCCGTCCTTTAACAGGACTTACATCTCAAGTGAGTAGTCGAGTGCTCGGTAGTGATGGAGTTAAGGATTTCGTGAGTGATTATGTTCAATTAGTTCATTCAATGACACAGGGCTACATGCGTGAAGGAAAGAAGTATGTAACCATCGCCGTTGGTTGTACTGGTGGAAAGCATCGAAGCGTTGCAATTACTGAAGAGATAGCTCGTCAGCTCAATGAATTTGGCACTGAGATTTCTGCTCATCCAACCCACCGCGATGTAGGTCGTGAATAACATTGTCTAAGGTTGTCGCCCTCGGTGGTGGGCATGGTTTAGCTGCAACTCTTACTGCGTTGCGCCAAATTACTAATGAATTAACCGCAATCGTTACAGTCGCCGATAATGGCGGATCAAGTGGTCGATTGCGTGAAGAGTTTCCTATATTTCCTCCAGGTGATTTACGAATGGCACTTGCCGCGCTGTGCGCCGATGATGACTGGGGTCGCACCTGGGCCGAAATCATGCAGCATCGCTTTGTAAGTAATGGCGAGCTCAACGGTCACGCCATGGGAAATCTCTTGCTCGCATCAATGTGGAACGCCGGCGATGATCCAGTTGTTGCACTCGATCGCGTAGGCGCGTTGTTGAAGGTGATTGGACGCGTTTTGCCAATGGCATCTGTCGCATTAGATATTGAAGGTACGTTTAATACATCCACCGGAAGAATTGTTGTTCGCGGTCAGAAAGAGGTTGCAACCGCAAAAGGACACATCGAATCATTAAGAATTATTCCGGAAAACCCACCCGCCAGAAGGGAGGCGTTGCAAGCGATCTCTGATGCTGATTGGATCACGATGGGCCCAGGATCATGGTTTTCAAGTGTGATCCCACATTTATTAGTACCAGCCCAACTTGAAGCGCTTCAACAAACCACCGCACGAAAGATTTTGATTCTTAATCTGGATGCATCATCCCGCTCTCAGGGCGAAGAGTTTGCAGGGTCTACTCCTGAAGAACATCTAGATTTCTTCCACCAATATGCACCTGGAGTCACGGTCGATTACTGCCTCGTTGACCAATCAGTTGTGCGGGATGAAGCGGCTTTGCAGCTTGCAGCATCAACCTTGGGTGGAGAGATTGTGGTGGCAGATATACGAAAAGCCCCCGGAAGCATCCATCATGATGCTCAAAAATTAGCTCTCCATTTGGGCCACATTCTCGCTCGGTAAATGGTTGGATAAGCCCATGGCAATGACAGCATCAGTTAAGGACGAGCTCTCTCGTCTATCAATCACCAAACCATGTTGTCGCAAAGCCGAGGTCTCATCACTTCTTCGCTTCGCCGGCGGTCTCCACATCGCTGCGGGAAAGATTGTTATTGAAGTAGAGCTGGACACCTCGCAGAGCGCACGTCGTCTTCGAAAAGATATCGCTGATATTTATGGACATGATTCAGATCTAGCGGTTCTTTCCTCTAGCGGATTACGTAAAGGTTCACGGTATGTTGTTCGTGTCATCAATGAAGGCGATGCCCTTGCACGGCAAACAGGATTAGTTGACTCCAACGGTCGTCCAGTACGCGGACTTCCACCACAAGTTGTTTCTGCAGCAATCTGCGATTCAGAGGCTGCATGGCGTGGTGCATTTATCGCACATGGTTCATTAACTGAACCAGGTCGTTCATCTTCCTTGGAAATTACCTGTCCCGGTCCAGAAGCCGCGTTGGCGTTAGTTGGCGCAGCCCGCAGATTAGGAATCGTCGCAAAGGCCCGCGAAGTCCGCGGCGTTGATCGCGTTGTGATTCGTGATGGCGATGCCATCGGAGTTTTGCTTACCCGTCTAGGCGCCCATGAAAGTGTGATGGCATGGGAAGAGCGTCGAATGCGTCGCGAGGTTCGAGCAACCGCTAACCGTCTTGCAAACTTTGATGATGCAAACCTTCGTCGATCAGCACGTGCGGCGGTAGCGGCGGCGGCGCGTGTACAGCGTGCAATGGAGATTCTTGGACCAACGATTCCCGATCACCTCAAAGAGGCGGGGGAGTTGCGCATCAATCATGGCCAAGCCTCCCTCGAAGAGCTTGGCTCCCTCGCAGTTCCACCAATGACCAAGGATGCAATCGCGGGTCGAATCCGCCGATTGCTGGCGATGGCCGATAAGCGTGCTGCAGAGCTTGGAATTCCCGATACTGAGAGCGGATTATCACCAGATTTATTGAACTAACCCGCTCGTAGCTGGGGGATGCATGGCGTCCCACTGATAAGGTTGGCTTTAAGCCCCCAGCGTTGTGGCAGTTTTACGAACCACCAACGACTGGGCATTTTTATGCCCTTTGGAAAAGTTTCCAAGGGAGCGCCCCACTAGTAGCAAGGACATAGATCATGATTAATGTCGGAATCAATGGTTTTGGACGCATTGGACGTAACTTCTTCCGTGCCTCACTTACAAACCCAAATATCAACATCGTCGGAATCAACGACCTCACACCAAATGAGACTCTTGCTCACCTTTTGAAGTATGACTCAATCTTGGGTCGCCTAGGTCTAGAAGTTACATACACAGATGACTCAATCACTGTTGGCGGAAAGACAATCAAAGTTTTCTCAGAGCGTGACCCAGCAAACCTTCCTTGGGCATCGGTAAAGGCAGATGTAGTTGTTGAATCAACAGGTATCTTTACAAAGGCTGCAGATGCGCAGAAGCACATCACCGCAGGAGCCAAGAAGGTAATCATCTCTGCACCTGCTACAGATGAGGACATCACAATCGTTATGGGTGTAAACCACACTCAGTATGACGGTTCAAAGCACAACATCATTTCAAATGCTTCATGTACAACAAACTGCCTTGCACCAATGGCAAAGGTTCTTCAGGACAACTGGGGAATTGTTAAGGGCTTGATGACAACAATTCACGCCTACACAAATGACCAGGTAATCCTTGACTTCCCACATAAGGATCTTCGTCGTGCACGTGCAGCAGCAACCAACATGATTCCTACATCAACAGGTGCAGCTAAGGCGATTTCACTTGTACTTCCAGAACTCAAGGGCAAGCTTGATGGTTACGCAATGCGCGTTCCAGTTC
>CAYNYE010000013.1:0-13988 GCA_964401345.1 uncultured Candidatus Planktophila sp. | reverse complement strand
CCACC
This sequence comes from uncultured Candidatus Planktophila sp., assembly GCA_964401345.1. Lineage (GTDB taxonomy): Bacteria > Actinomycetota > Actinomycetes > Nanopelagicales > Nanopelagicaceae > Planktophila. The sequence goes on along the minus strand of CAYNYE010000013.1, from coordinate 13,983 downwards.
AAAGTTGTGGGTGTTTTCTACTGCAATTGCGGTAGTTGAAACAAGGTATGGGCCGCTGTTGGGACGGGCAATTTCAAGGGCATCTGCAGCTTTAAGCAAGCCATTCTTTGCTGGAAAAGTACGGGTGGTAATCCCGCTGAATACCGCTGCTGCACCTAATTCAGCGCGCACAATGTGGCTATTGGTTTCAGCGATTAACTCTTCGCCGGGAGCTACCAACATTCGGATAGCTAATTGATTTGCAAGGGACCCAGTTGGTGCAAACAAACCAGCTTCCTTGCCAAACATTGCGGCAACGCGCTCTTCAAGTGAGTTAACCGTTGGATCATCGCTGTAAACATCATCTCCGACTGGGGCATTAGCAATCGCTTCGCGCATCGCTACAGATGGACGTGTGACTGTGTCGCTTCGAAGATCAATTGCCATTTGTAGAGTCTACTTCTGTTCTTTTAAGACGATCAAATACATAGCAACAATGACCAGGATTCCACCTAGCGCGCTTTGAAGTGTTAAGCGCTCACCGCCAAATATGATCGCAAAGACCGCGGCAAAGACAACCTCCATGGTCAGAATAACCGCCACCTTTGTTGCGCTCATATGCGCCTGTGACCAGGTTTGAACAATAAATGCGATCGCGGTGGCAAAAACAGCTGTAAATATGACAACAGCCCAGACCCCTGAATCAGGTGGTGGGGAATATCCGCCAGGGATAGATGCAATTCCCGAAAGAAGAGCACACATTGTTAATTGAACAATTGTCATGGCGTAGGCATCTCGACCTAGAGACCACTTGCTCAGGGCAATAATGTGAGCAGCAAAGAAAAATGCACTTGCTAAGACAAACATTTCTCCAATGCCAACAGAAAAACCTCGTATGGATAACAAACCCAAACCAACCGTTGCCACCATGATGCACAGCCAGATAAATCGAGAAATCTTTTCTTTGAGAACTAACCAGGCCAAAAGAGGCGTAAGCACTACATATAAACCGGTGATAAACCCAGTAATTGCTGCACCAGTGCGCTCAAGGCCCAATGTTTGTGCGATATAGCCAAGGCCCAGAAAGACACCTGCCAAAGAACCTCGCTGCAATAGATCTTTATTGAAATGCTTCAAAGTTTGTGGGCGGATCAAGAGCATCACAACTACAGCTAAAGAAAAGCGGGTAAAGAGAAAGTTGTTAACGCTTTGGCGTTCAATCGCATCCTTCATTACTACGAAGGCAAAGCCCCACGCTGCCGCAACCGACAATAAAGCCCATGGCGCAAGCTTTAGCTGAAGTTGATGACGGGCAGACATTAGCCGCGTAACTTCTTCAGCAACGCAACTTCCTTGCCATGTTCCGGCTCCATGCCTGGAGTTTCCAAAATTAATGGCGCATTTGCCACTGCCGGGTGCGATAGTAATTCTTTAAATGGATCTACGCCGATATGGCCATCACCAATATTTTGGTGGCGATCCTTCAGGGCGCCACACACATCCATCGAATCATTGGCATGTACCAATTGGAATCGCTCGATTCCGGCAACTTCGACCAATAGATCAATCGTTGCAGTCATGCCGCCTTTAACTGAGATGTCATGCCCTGCAGCAAAAACATGGCAGGTATCAAGACAGATGCCAACCTTTGGATGGTATTCAAGCGCCTTCAAATACATTTCAAGATCATCTAACCTCTTGACCAGGCTCTGTCCTTGCCCGGCTGTTGGCTCTAGTAAAAGGTATGGAGCATCATCACCTAAAGCGTTGAGAATCGGCATCATACCTTCGTGAATCTGCTTCCACGCCTTTTCAACGTGATCTACATCCACGGCAGAACCTGTATGGATAACTACGCCAAGTGCGCCAATCTCTGCGCCACGTTGCAGCGAATACTTGGTTGATGCCAAAGAGTTTAAGTAAGTAGCTTCAGTAGGGGAGCCCAAGTTAATTAAGAAAGGGGCGTGTACATAAGTTTCGATATCAAGTTCTGCGGCTTTGATTTTGAAAGCTTCATCTAGTTCAGGCTTTGCTTCAGGCATCGCCCAGGTGCGTGGACTTGAAGCAAAAACTTGAATAGCTTCTGCGCCGATTTCTTGTGCGTAGGCGATAGATCGCTTGGCCATTCCACCAGTAGTAGGGGTGTGGGCACCGATGCGAGGCTTTTTTACTGATGAGGGCATTGCCTTACCCTACGGTAATCGTCACCAAGCTGCCACGTTTCACCTTAGTGTTGACCGTTGGTGAAACTTTCTTAACAACCTTTTTCTTGTTATTTCCGATGGTTACTACCTTGACCTTGAGGCCTAGGGATTCAAGCATCGCCTTTGCAGCGTTTGCTTCCATAGTAATAACTGTCTTTGGAATATATGTATAACGAGGTCCCTTTGAAATCAGAATTGAAACCTTGCCACCCTTGTTAGCGGTACTTCCACCTGCAGGAGTTTGAGATATAACGGCAAGCTCTGGAACGGTTTCATTAAATGCATAACCTGCTTCAACGGAAAAACCAGCTTCCGTTAATTCGTTAAGCGCTTGCTCGCCACTCTTTCCGACATATGAGGCGAGAGCAACTTGCTCAATTCCCTTTGATACCAGCAGATTAACTTTTGTATCGCGTTTTACAGATGTTCCTGATGCAGGCGATGAGGAGATGACAAATCCCTTTGGAATATCGGAGTTAAACACTTCGCTAATAGTTCCGACAAGAAGCGGATACTTCTTTATTGTTGTTTGCGCGGCTTCAGGGGTTAATCCAGTAGTCATTGGAACTGCATAACGCTCGGGACCCTTAGAAACAATTAGCTTTACAGTTCCGCCCGCGTCGACCTTGCCACCACCAGCCGGAATGCTTTCGATGATTCTTCCCTTTGGAATCTCCTCATCAAAACGATTTTCAACGACAACGGCGTTAAGACCTAATGGTGAAATCACACTAACCGCTTCATCGAAGCTGCCACCCACAGTTGATGGAACAACCACGCGGGAACCAGGACCTACCAAGGTCCACCAACCGCCAACACCAAGGGAGATTGCGAGTATCAGTGCGACCTTGCGGTTGCGTCGTACTCGCTTGCTCGCACGCTTCTTCTTCTCTTCCTTGCGGCGAATCTCTTTAGTGGTTTCAACAACAGGCTCGGTTTCTTCAACGGGAGCAACTTCCTTAACCTTCTTGCGCACCTTTTCTCGGATCGGCTCAACTGGAAGATCTAGACCCAAATCCATTTGATTCTTGCGAGGATCTAAATCGATCTGAATCTGTTGCAACTTATCCAGAAACTCACCAGCGGTACGCGGACGTTCATCTGGATTCTTTGCTGTTGAGCTTGCGATCAAATCATCTAAAGCCTGTGGGATTTCTTTACGCTTACTGCGCAAGCGAGGGATCTCCTCATTGACATGCATATATGCAATTTGAATAGGCGAATCTGCAGCGAAGGGCTTTTCCCCAGTCAACATTTCGTAAGCGACGATTCCTGCGGCGTACACATCGCTACGAGAATCAGCTACACCACGTTGTACCTGCTCGGGAGATAAATAAGAAACGCTTCCCAAAATTACGCTGGATTCAGCGGTCATGGTCGAACCGATAAGCTCACCGCGAGCTAAGCCGAAATCTGCGATCTTGATGCGTCCTTCTTTTGAGATCAAGATATTTTCTGGCTTGATATCTCGGTGAACAATTCCCAGTGCATGGGCAGCGGCAAGCGCGCTCAAAATTGGAGTTAAGTAATTGATCGCATCTTTGATTTCAAAGCGACCGCGTTCATTCAAGTATTCGCGAAGAGTATGTCCTTCGATTAACTCCATTACTAAGAAGACAGCAGGGACTCCACTTTGATTCCATCCTTGATCCTGTACCGCCACGATGTTGGGATGTGACAAAGCGGCTGCAGCTTTTGCTTCCTTTATAAAACGAGAGACAAAGGCTTCATCCTGGGCGAGATGGGGATGCATGATCTTGACCGCAACTTTTCGATCAAGACGGGTATCTATAGCCTCATAGATCGACGCCATTCCACCATTCGCAACCTGACGCAGTAATTGGTAGCGCCCATCAATGAGCTCTCCGGTCAGATCAGACATGTGCAGATTTTATGGAGCCTGCCTTGAACAACGCTCAAGGGCGCGCCCAAAAGAGCTATGAAGTGAGTTTAAACTCGCAGTTTTCTCGAGTTTTATCGGCAGCAAAGTGAATTGATTGCTGGATTTGCCACTGTCGCATTTCCTTTTCTATATGCGCACCATCGCGCGCTAAGACTCGTTGCAATCCCGTAACTTCATCAATGTCCAACCAATAGGTAGTCGCACCAGCTTTTCTGACGATATCTTGGGCGGAGCCAACACCTTCAAGAATTAGGTAATCGGTAGGGGCAATCACCTCTTCGCGATCAAACTCCATCAGGTGCCAGTTGAAAAGCTTGATGGTGCAGCTTTCTTTCGCCAAATGAGCTGAAGAGATCATCTGCAAGGTGTCGGTGAGGTACTGCCCAAGGGCGTTCTCCCAACCGTCATACAGATCATCCATATGAATTGTGCGAACCGTTGAGTGCGCCGAATATTCTGCCTCTAACTTCGCTGCAAGAGTTGTTTTGCCAGCACCCGCCGGGCCATCAATAGCTAAGAGAGTCACGCCAACGCTTCCAGCCAACAACTGCGACCACGGTAAAGATTCCGTAAAGAAGTGCGGTGAACCAGTACCCCAATAAAAGGTACTGAATGGTTGCAACGACATCGACGATGACCCAAACAATCCAAGTTTCGTACTTTTCGTAAATCATCATCAACTGCGCGGTCAAGCTGCCAATCAAAACAAAGGCATCGGTCCATGTAGCAGCTGCACCAATGTGAGCTAGTACAGGGCCTAGCAAAGCAACGCTTGCAAATGTTGCCAGGGCGATGTTTCGGCGACCACGTCCAGAAATGTTTCCTGGAACTGCACCTGTAGGTGCCCAACCAAACCAGCCATAAATGGCTGCGGCAACAAAGACAATCTGTAACGCTGCACTTGCAAATAGATCTACTTGGTAGAAAAAGACACCGTATAGAACACTGCTAAATGCCCACCATGGCCAGGTGATTCTCTTTTTGGTTGTTCCCAAGATAACTGCAGATAGTGATGTAAGCGCTGCTACAAATTCCAGGATTGAGACTTCATAGCCCCATGCAGTAAACAAAATTGATGACATAGTGATTTCCTTTCCACATCCGCATTACCGGATGGGTCAATCGGTCGGTCTGAATTTCAGACCCTCTCAGCCTTGTGGGCTCCCGTGGTTGTTACTTTAGCGTGAAACTAGGTGGCGTTTTACGAAAGCAGCACCTGCAACACGAATGCGTCGCGCAGTAGATGTTTTGGCGCGGTGGTTAAAGATGTCGTAACCAATCTTTTCCACCTCATCGACGATGCCACAGTACAAAGTGCTGGCGGCTTCAATACATGGGCGACTTGAAGTCTCAAGCATTGTGATTCCAGGAGCAGCTTCGGCCTGTAACTGGCGCACGCGTGCGATTTGGGACCTCCACGCCTCAAGGCTTTCAGGGGTAAGCACACGCTCTTCAAGCATTTCACGGGTTACACCAAACTGAGCTAGCTCTTTGAGCGGGAGGTACACCCGTCCACGATCAAGATCTTCATCAACATCGCGAATGAAGTTAGCTAATTGGAAAGCAATTCCAAGTTTCTTGGCCGCTTCAAATGCATCATTGTGAAGCGGTCCCAAGATTGGAACCATTTCTAGACCAATAACGGCTGCAGAACCGTAGACATATTCCAGTAGATCTTCATAACTTTCATACTCTTGAACAGTTAGATCCATCGTCATCGAATGCAAGAAAGCTTCAAAGTGCTCGTGGGGGATATCAAAACGATTGACTGTATCGATTAGAGCGCGACCTACATGGTCCTGGCTTGTTCCTTTCTTAAGATCTGCAAGAACGCCGTTACCCCACTTGCTGAGAACTTCTGCTTTCTCTTCAACGCTTAACTCTGAGGCAAGATCATCAACGATCTCATCGGCATAACGTGCAAAACCGTACAGTGCATGAACAAATGGCCGCTTAGCTTTTGGCAGTAACAAAGTTGCGAGGTAGTAAGTCTTTCCATGAAGTGCGTTAAGTCGCTTGCACTCTTCATACGATGCACGAAGATCGGGATCTGTAATCCCTGCAGCGGTTAACTCATCCATTTACTTAACCGGACCCACAATGCGCTCTGCAGCAAGACGACCAGAGATCAACACCATAGGAACTCCAACACCGGGTTGTGTTCCGGATCCTGCGAAGACAACATTTTCAATTCCAGCTGCCATGTTGCGTGGTCTAAATGGACCTGTCTGGAAGAAGGTATGTGCGCTAGCAAATGGTGCGCCAGCCTCCATGCCCTGTGCCTGCCAATCAAGCGGAGTTGTTAAAACCTCAGTTTCAATCGCATCACCAAAGCCGGTGTAACCACGTTGTTCCAAGATCTCAACCATGTGATCGCGATACGGCTTTGCCTGCTTAGTCCAATCAATATCTGCATCCAAGTTAGGTGTTGGAAACAGCACGTAATACGAGTGCTTTCCTTCTGGGGCAAGTGATGGATCATCCATTGAAGGGATAGTCACCAAAACGCTCGGATCGCTCATGAGCTTCTTCTGCTTGATTAACTCATCAAATACGCCATCCCATGATTCACCAAAGTGAATATTGTGGTGAGCGGCAAAGTCATACTTCTTTGATGAGCCAACCAACATGGTTACACATGAAGGGGAGTAGTTAAGGCGCTTTACTGAAAGCGGAGTCTTACCTAACAAATCTCGCCAAGCAACGGGTAGATCAGGGTTCAAGATAATTGCATCGCATTCAATGCGCTGACCATCTTCAGTGATGACCGCCTTTGCACGACCGTTTTGTACATCAACCTTTGTGACTGTTGTGTTGTACTTAAATTCAACTCCGTGCTTTTGTGCCGCAGCTGCCATCGCGCGAGGAACTGCATGCATTCCGCCCTTAGGGAAGAACACACCATTGACTGAATCCATGTAAGCGATAACTGCGTAAATTGCTAACGCCTGCTGTGGGCTGACGCCTGCATACATAGCCTGGAATGAGTACACCTTCTGCAAACGCGGATCCTTCATGAACTGATTCACCTTTGGTGACAGACGGCGGAAGCCACCTAGCGCGATAAGACGGGCAAGGTTTGGTGTCAGCAAGTTGAATGGCGTATCGATATTTCTGTCGATGAAATCATTCATCTCGTACTTGTATAACTTGGTTACAAAATCAACATACTTTGCATAACCAGCAGCCTCTTCTGGGCTGATCTTCTCTGCAATTTCTGCTTCCATCTGCTTGGTATTTGCATGGACATCAAGTTGAGATCCATCGGCGTAGTAAGCGCGATACAAAGGTGAAACGGGCATCAGCTCGACCCAATCCTTCATATCTTCTCCGACGCAGCTAAATGCATCTTGAATTAGTGAAGGCATGGTTAAAACCGTTGGACCGGTATCAAATGAGTACCCATCTTTTTTCAGCAAACCACTGCGACCACCTGGGACTGATTCACGTTCAATAACAGTAACTTTGCGACCTGCACCTGCCAGACGCAACGCAGCGCTTAAGCCGGCATAACCCGCTCCAACGATGACAACGTGATCTGTGGGTCCTTTGACGCGAGCAGGCATTAAGCACTCCTTTTAGTTGCGATGTTAGCTAGCTCGACGAGCAAAGCCTTTCCATCGTTAGTGAAAAGCGATGATTCAGCTGCGGTTAAGGCAGCATCGGTCAATCGTTCAATAGTAGATTCAAGTTCGGCGCGCGCACCGGTTGATTCAATAATCTCTTGCAGCATTGCCACACCTTCAGCATCTAAATCTGGGCGACCAAAGTACTTCTTGCAGATCTCTGCTTGTGCCGCGGATTGGCGCTCATGAGTCATTGCGATCAAAACGGTTCGCTTGCCTTCACGCAAGTCATCGCCAGCAGGCTTTCCTGTAACTGCGGGATCTCCAAATACACCTAACAAATCATCGCGAAGTTGAAATGCTTCTCCAAGAGGTAATCCATATGCAGATAATGCATCAAGAATTTCATCACTTGGATTGGCACTTAATGCAGCTCCAAGATGCAATGGACGCTCGATGGTGTATTTGCCTGACTTGTATCGAGCAATTTTCATCGAACGATCTGTGCTGGTGTCTTTTTGTGTTTGTTCATGAATATCGAGAAACTGTCCAGCCATTAGTTCGACGCGCATCTCGTTGTACAGCGGAATCATGCGAGCGTATTGCTGGTTTGATAATCCTGCGCTGTTAATCATTTGATCTGACCACACTAAAGCAAGATCTCCCAACAAAACCGCTGCGGATAATCCGTATTGCGGTGCGAAACCATCTAATTGATCCTGCACATGAATCGATTCAAAGTGTCGATGGATAGAAGGCTTGCCTCTGCGAGTATCGGAACCATCCATCAAATCATCATGAATTAACGCACAAGCTTGTAAGAGTTCCAATGCTGCCATCGCCCGGGTAGTTGATTTTTCGATCGCGCCACCTGCTGCCGCGAAACCTGCGTAAGCAAACAATGGGCGAAGGCGCTTGCCGCTATCCAAAAGGAAGGAGGTCAAGGACTCTGAAACTGGAGTTAAATCTGATGAGATCGAATTCAGGTATGCGCTTTCTCGATTGAGGAAGATACTTAGCTCTTCTTCTACGGCGCTTCGTACGCTCTTTAATGTTGCCTTCGGCTCTGAACTCACGCGGTAACGGTACCCTCACTCCGTGGTACTCCGCACTTCGTATTCATTCGAGTTCTTCCCTCCAAAGGATGTTGAGGGTGAAGAACGCCTGTGGGCTGCCATCGAAGGGCTCAAATCAATCGCCCCCGACTTTGTCTCTGTCACCTATGGCGCGGGCGGATCTACCCGAGATCGCTCAATTCGAATTGCTCAAGAAATTACTAAGCGGACAGGTATTTCAACTGTTGCGCACCTGACATGTGTTGGGTCTACACGTGATGAATTAATCGCAATTTTGCACAGCTATAAAGAAGCAGGAATCACAAGTATCTTGGCGTTACGCGGAGATCCAACCGGAGGACCAAGTGAGCCGTGGACTCCGACACCTGGTGGTTTCAATCATGCTGATGAATTAGTTCAGTTAGCTGACGAGTTTGGTGGCTTTACAATCGGAGTTGCTGCATTTCCGGATGGGCACCCTGCATCAAACGGAGACTTTGATAAAGATGTAGATGTACTTATTCGCAAAGAAGAGTTAGGTGCAACCTTTGCTACAACCCAATTCTTTTTTGAAGCGGCTCAATACACTCGATTAGTTGAAGCACTTGCGGATCGAGGATCAAAGTTAGTAATTATTCCTGGCATCCTGCCGGTTACCAACGTTAAGTCACTTCATCGAATGGCTGAACTCGGTGGAACACCAATTCCAGCTCATATTGCTGATGCTTTCGCCAAAGTTGAAAATGACCCACAAGAGGTGCGCTCATTAGGCGTAGAGATAGCAACATCACTCTGCCGAGAGCTATTGGCAGCTGGTGCACCAGGCCTACACTTTTACACAATGAATAGCTCAACAGCTACCCAAGAAATCTACAGAAAGCTCAACGATGCTCAGTAACCAAGAGTTCAAGGCAAAGTGGAGTTCTTTGCATAGCGATGCCGAAACTAAGGGCATTGTCGGTGCTTGGCTAAACATTTCTTATCGATTTGGATTGATCTGTACTTTGCTTCGTATTTCTCCCAATGCACTGACTTATCTAGGTTTACTCGGCGCGGTCGGAACTGCGCTAACAGCGCAGACCTGGTGGTCTATTGGCTTCCTGGTTTTCTCACTATTTTGCGATGGAATCGATGGAAGTGTTGCGATTTTCCAGCAACGCGACAGCAAGTGGGGTGCAACTCTTGATTCAGTTGTAGATCGAATTAGTGAAGCGCTGTGGTTTTACACCCTGTATGTCATTGGTGTTCCAGCGTGGATTCCACTTGCATTGTGGAGCGTTGCAGCGTTCCAAGAGTATGCACGTACAAAGTTGATTTCGTTAGGTGTGAGCGATCTCGGCGTTGTTACACCTGCCGAACGACCAATGCGCGCAAGTTACATTTTCATTATCTTGGTGTTGGATCTTGTGGGTCTTCCAGGCGCAACCGCGCTTTCTATTATTTTCTTTGCAATTCAGTGCTACAGCTTTATTAGTGTCGTGCGTTTTTCTCGTAGCCAATTGCTTCCGTAACTAAATCTCCACTAATTCCAACCAACGGCAATCCACCACCTGGATGAGCTGAGCCTCCAACCAAATACAAACCCTTAATTGGCGAACGATTCTTTGCTCGCATAAATGCCGCACGCGCACCATTGCTTGAAGTTCCATAGATCGCACCACCTGGTGCATGAACCGCTGCCTCTAAATCTGCAGGGGTTCGCACAGTCAAAGACTCCAAACGATCTCGAACTGAAATTCCACGAGCTTCAATTTGATCGATGATGGTGTTGGCGTAGGTGCGAGCGAACTCTTTGTCGCTCCAATCAAACTGTCCATGAGTTGGTGCATTGACTAAAACAAACCAGCCCTCAAGGTTTTCATCTTTGGTCATATCCGGATCCTGTGGAGCGCAGATATAGATGGTTGGCTTATCTACCGGCTTGCCATGAGAAAAGATCGCATCGAATTCAGCATCGTAATTTTCCGGGAACAAAATAGTGTGATGGTTTAAGACCTGGTCTGGATCCTTACGCATACCTAGCAATAAAGAAAAGCCAGCGACCGAAACATCAGCCTTTTCAATGTTCTTTCGCGCCTTCTTTAAAGTGCGCTTATGCCCCTTAATTAACTTGGTATAGACCAGCGAAGCATCCGCGTTTGCTACAACCGCATCTGCTTCCACAACGGTTCCATCAGCAAGGATTACACCAGTGGCTTTCTTGCCCTTTGTGCTAATTGCAGACACGGGGGAGTCCAGATGAAAAGTAACGCCAACATCTACAGCGCGTTGGTAAACCTTTTCAGTAAGTTGACCAAGACCACCCTTTACATGCCAAGCGCCAAAGCTCTCTTCGACAAAGGCGATAGTTGATAAAACGGCAGGGGCTTTACGTGGATCTGATCCGCTATAAGTTGCATAACGATCCATAATGAAACGAAGACGTTGATCCTTCAAAATCTCATCGGCATGTACGCGCAACGTTTTCCATGGGGCGATAATCTTCATATCTCGTACAAAGGTAATTCGCTTGATTAGCGACAGAGGTGATTTCAATTCGGATTCAATAAATGGTCCGCGACTTACATCCCACATGCGCTCAGCACGCTTCATGATGCGATCCCACTGTGCGGCGCTTTCTGCACCAAAGGCTTTAGTGATCGATTCCATGGTTTTGTTTCTCGATAAGTTAGAAAACTTTACGCTGCTGCCATCAGCAAATCGGTAATCAAAGGATGGATCTACCGATTCGATAGGGCAGACAAAGCCCATTGGCTTTCCAGTGCGCTGAAAGAAATCTTTGTAGACCGCTGGCAAAGTTAATAAAGATGGACCGGTATCAAATGCAACCTTTCCGATCCATTCAGTTCGACACTTACCGCCAACCTGGCCGGATGCTTCATACACAACAACTTCATGGCCGCCACGTGATAATCGTGCAGCTGCGGTCATACCGCCCATACCTGCACCAATTACAACGATCTTCATACTGTGCGACCTTTCCATGTCACGGTTCCTCGCACTAAGTATGAGTAAATAATGAGATAAATCAGCGCAGCGATTGATATTGGATGCAACACACTGTCCACAACGCTTCCGCGACTCTTAATCGCGCTCAACACGCGGCTTCCAACAATCGCGGCAAAGCCAAGCCAGCCGTATGGATTACCCAATAGACCCAAAACCAGTGGCGCGATGCTGGTTACAAAGAGAAAGATGATTACAAAGATTGCTCCAAATATCGACCCAAAGGCTCGGTTCAGCGACTTTCCATATCCGGCTTCAATCTCACTCCACGATGCGTACATACGAGTCTCTGCAATATCTGAACCATCAATCACAGTTCCTGATGAACCTTGTGCGATCAATTGACGCGCCAAGAAGACATCATCAATAACCGCATGTTTAACCGATTGGTACCCACTAATTGAATCTAAAGCTGAGCGTCGAACCACAAAGAATTGACCATTAGCAACCGCCATTGATTTTTGTCGAGCACCTTCGGCATAACGCAACGGAACAGTTGTCAGCCAAGACCATTGAAGCAGCGGCTGAATCAAACGTTCGCCAAAGCTGTGAGCGATCTGTCGTGGATATGGTGAAAGGAAATCCAAACGAGCACCGCGAAGAGATGTGACCGCTTTATTGATTGCATCATTGGTTAATCGAACATCAGCATCAATAGACACGAGAACATCTTCACTGCTTGCTTCATATAGCTGCTGCAACGCCCACGTCTTGCCAATCCAGCCATCGGCTAGTGGGGCACCTTTGATCACTGTAAAGCGTGAGTCACCTGCGGTAAAGCGTTGCAAAAGTTCCAAAGTTTTATCTTCAGAGTTGTCATCCAGTAAGTAAAAATGAAAGGGACCATCTTGTGCAGACAGAGTCGCAACAATTCCTTCAACATTTTCCGCCTCATTGCGCATCGGAACAACCACTCCAACACTGTCCAATAGCTCTGAAGTAGCTTTAGGAGTGCGGATTTGAAAGAAATTTACTGCAGCAATCGTCAGCAGAATTAAAGGAAGTAAGAAGAAAAGAATCATCAAGTAATTACGGTCTTCCGACCCATCGGTTAAAGAAGTAAGGAGCTAGCAAGACGCCAAGGATCGCACCTGAAAAGAGCGCAATTCCTGGACGGCTGAAGAAGAAAAGATTTCCGACCACGCCTGAAAACCAGGTCCAGAACAACAAAACATCGGCAGCGATTAAAGAGCCGCCAACCTTTCTACGCTCACGTGGAGTTGAAAAGTGCAAGATGGTTATTAATGCCATCGACGATAGCAACCAGCCAAAGGTGTTAGACAAAGGAATCTCAGGTTGGAATGGAACATGAGCTCCAGTTACAACCCATGTCCAACGACCAGCTGTCACCATCAGTGGATCCAAGAACAGATCCCATGCAGTCATTAGCAATGCACCGTAAAGAAATACCCAAGACTTACCAATACGACGCGCAGCAACCAAACATGGATGAGCGATCATTACCCAAGCGAAAGGAACGACAAGCGGAACACTAAATAACTTTGGCCCAAGTGTTGACGAGTATGAGTACTCACCAAATGGCCAGCTTGTTGATACGCCGATCTGCTCAATGAAGTAGCCAAACAAAAGTGTTATTCCCAGCAGAGTCCACCCGTAGCGTGCACCAAAAGCGGCAATGCCATGAAGAAACATTGCCAATGCGCCACAGTAAACAGATGCGATTGTGATGAACTGCAAAGCTGATCCATCGACTAAGGGATATGCAATCTGCATCAGGATGGCTAAGCCAAGTGCGATACCCATTACTTTGATCAGCAGGGGAGATGCGCCACCTCTAGCCCGACGACGGGGTGTGTAATGGCGGATGGACATAGGTGTAAGTCTGCCTTATTCCATTTATATAAGACAGTTACTGCAAAGTTCCGCGTACTTCACGCACGGCAAATCGAGCAAAAAGCTCCTCTGAATACCAGTTATAGGCCGATGTATCTGCAATCGCCTTTTGATGCGCCGCACCCTTGTATGCAAAATTTCGAATTGCAGCCGCAGATTCCCACAGCGAAAAAGTTCCCTGCAGGCCAATAGGTGCTTCACCAATTCCAATGGCTGCAACCAAGCCAGGTGCTGCTTTCAACGAAACCGTAACTGGTGGCACGGAACTCCAAAATCTAAAGTTCTGACTCCACTTAATGCGCGCACGAGTGATTGCTGCGACCTGTCCATCCCAATCTTTAACGGTTGCAACAAACGGTTCCTTACCCGCCCACTTGCCATGAGATGAAATCGGTTCTAACACCGCACGAAACTCA
>CAYNYE010000012.1:1344-14096 GCA_964401345.1 uncultured Candidatus Planktophila sp. | reverse complement strand
GATGCAACAACCATACGTGTTCGGTTATGCATCCAACCTTCAAGAACAAGTTGGCGCATCGCTGCATCTACAAATGGATAGCCTGTCTTGCCTTCGCACCAAGCCTTGAATTGATCCCCAGGCTTGTCATAGCGCATCTGTGCAAACTTAGGTGCGTAGTACTCAACATCAGTCATCGGATTATTGAACAAAACATCGGCATAAAACTCGCGCCACGCAATCTCTTTTCTAAAGGTGTCATGCGCTTTGCTTTCACCTAAATCGGCGAGCAATGTCCGTGGGTGAATCTCGCCGAATTTCAGATAGGTGCTCATCTTTGAAGTTCCATCGATTGATGCAAAGTTTCGATTCTCGTCGTAAGAATCTAGGCCGTTCTTGCTGAACTCCTTGAAGCGCTTAAGCGCGGCAGCCTCGCCGGCTTCAATGACATTAACACCGGCTGGCATTGGGAAATCAGGAAAAGCACGATATTCAGCGGTCGGTTCAACACAGGTGAACTTCTTAGGGGTTACAGCTGGTGCGCGATATCCATGGGTACGCCACCCTTTATAGAAAGGTGTGTACACCTTGTACGGAGTTGCATCAGATGGTTTTACAACACGACCTGGTGCGACCGCATATGGACTTCCGGTTCTGACAAGAGTGATTCCTGCAGCCTCTACTCGTGCATCACGTGCTGCACCATATCGCTCATATTCAGCGGAGATATGAACCTGCTCGACACCGTACTTTTTTATCAAAGTCGATAGAACTTCAACTTGATCACCTTCGATGATGTGAAGTTTGTTTCCCAATGATTCATCTAACTTGCGAAGGGATTGACCCATGTAAGCAAGTAGCTTTGAACCTGCCTCTGCAATCTGTTGCTTATCCAGAATGAAGAGCGGAATTACTTGGTCAGAGGATTCAATCGCAGCCAACAAGGCTGGGTGGTCATTGATGCGCAGGTCTCGGCGAAACCAGATTATTGATGTTTTCGGCGATGACATGGGATGATTAAATCATCATGCAGGAGATTAAGCGCTTTCAAATCCGAGGAGTTCCGAGCGAGGTTGTTCGCACGCGGTTTAGTGACCGAATCGTTGATTATTGGGCTCCTCGTGGCGGAAGTGAGCATCTCCTCATCGCTCATGATGGCCAAAATGTCTTTGATGGAACTACAAGTACCCATCGCCGCCAAACTTGGAAGATGGCACAAGCAGCGATCCATGTCGCGCAAGAGCAAGGGATTAAACCACCAGCAATTGTTGCCGTTTGGCATAGTGCCACCAAAGAGAACCCTTGGGGACGGGCTAAGGATTTAGCTCCAGAAAAATTCTTCACCAATGGCGCATATGTAGATCCACGCTGGGCGATTAAAGATCCATCAATCGTCCTGCACTCAGATAAGTACCTACAACAAATCTTTGAAGAGATTGTTCCTGCGATTCATGGTGCCTACTCCCCCGAAAAAACCGCAGTAATTGGCTCAAGTATGGGTGGTTTAGCGACTCTGTATGCAGCGATTCAGCACCCAGATAAGTTCTCAACAGCGCTGGCTTTATCGCCGCATTGGATTATTAGCGATGAGAACTTTGCACGTTCAATGGTTGAAGCACTTCCGTTAACACACAAAATTTGGATGAGTCGCGGAGATAAGGGTCTAGACAAGGAATATCCACCACTTCAGAACTTTGTAGATGCGTTGATGCGTAAACGTGGCTTTACAAACAACTTTGAAAGCAAGGTTTATAAGCGCAGCGGCCACAATGAAAGATCGTGGGCTAAGTACTTACAAGAACCGCTACGTTTTTGGCTTAGTGCGTAACTTCCCAAACACCTTGAGTAGCTCCGCTAGAGACGATCTGGAATTTCTGACCTTTAACTTCTTGACCATAAAGAGTCTTGGAAACTGCGTACCCATAATCAGTTAGATCGATTGTTTCCTTTACGGCGCCACGTGAGACCAAGACAAGTATTGATTGTTTCTTGGACTCGCGAAGATAAAGAATAAAGTCATCCTCAGCTTTTACCCAACGCAGACCACCATTAATCAATGCATCTTGAGTACGTCTCAACCTCACTAATGTTTTTACTTCTTTCATAAAATCTATATCCCACGCACTGCGATCTTCCCAATTAATGGTTCTTCTTGCGTCTTCGCCCCACGAGCCCTCTAAACCGATCTCATCGCCAGCAAAAATCGAAGGAACACCCGGATATGTGAGCATCATGGCCATCGCAGAAGCGTGCGCCTTTTTATCTCCCAGTACTACAGTTCTAAATCGTGCTGTGTCATGTGAATCCAACAGCATCATGCTCGCAGTTAATGAGCGCCAAGGAATAGAGGCATTAAATTCTTGAATAGATTCAACCAATTGTTTTCCATTAATTTTAGGCATTGCAAATGGAAGACCTTGGAATCCCCCTGTGATTTCTGGGTTTCGATTTATCCAATTCCAGAATGGCCGCATAAATCCTTGATAATTCATCGCCCCGTGCCAGCCCAAGCCGTTTAAGTCACTGGCTAAGAAATCACCATTCTCAGCAACAAGCCAAGTGTCTGGATTAACTTCGCGCATAGCTTTTCGAATACCTTGCATAACTTCTACGTGATGATTCTCCGCACCTTGAACACCCGTCATGTTGCCAACATCGATTCTCCAGCCGGCCATGCCAAATTTTGGGGTCAACCATTTCTTAACAATTGAGTTTGGCGCCTCGTACATTGCTTTGCGAAGGGCCTTTGATGAGTAATTTAGTTTCGGTAATGACTCGAGTCCGTACCAACCTACATATCCCCACTTAATTGATTTATCCCAGAAGAAGTAACTTCTTTCTTTCGATTTCTTATCCTTCTTTGCCTTGGCGAGCCAAATATGACCAACACCGCAATGGTTGGAGGTCAAATCACCCAGTATTCGAATTCCTTTTTTCTTTGCGACTTTAATGAGTGAAAGAAGAGCCTTGTCTCCGCCTAAAACTGGATCAACATGATCAAAACTCGTGGCGTCGTATCGATGATTTGATCTTGATGGAAAAATTGGAGTGAAATAAATTCCATTCACACCTAAATCGGTAATGTGGTCAAGATGTTCCTCTACGCCGAAAAGATCTCCACCGTACAGCTCTTGTCCTGTGAATTTTCCTCGACCTCTAGGGAGAAGATTCCATTCTCGTGGATAAGCCCAATCGGGAGTGATATTGACCTTACCTGACTTCGCAAAGCGATCCGGAAAGATTTGATAGAAAACCGATGAATTGATCCATTCTGGATTTGCAGGTGTGGCTACCAATTGAAAATCATTGTTGCTATGAACATCATGGTCAAATAAGCCACGTGCATTGAGCCACTCGTATTTCCCATTTCCAATAAACACGAATCGGTAATAGTTTTGTAGGTTAAGAACCTGAACACTGACCTGATACCAACTCTCAAATTGATCACCTTTGATCTTTTTGAGTTCAAAAATGCGCGGCTCGCCATCGTGGTAGATGCGAACCATTACTCTTTCAAAAAGATAGTTCTTTGGAACTCGAACTTTCAAGGTAACGCTGTCACCAATAGAAGGTGCGCTGTTGCTTACATAAAGATCGCTACCATCATGGTGCGGGGATAGCGAGTCTTGTACTTGGTAACTCATACTTGGATCCCTTCGAATTGATGGCCTCTGCCTTAATCTCCACTGTTTTGCCTTCAAAATCAAGTGGGTCCACGTACACCATGTAGGGAGAGTTCAAATCTGTACCTAGCGAGCTCCATGGTTGATCTTGAGCAGTACGAACGAAGAAGGTCACCTTCGCTAAATCCTTTGTTGTAACCGCAGCTTTTGTTTCATAGTAGCCAGTTAAGAAATCTAAATCTGAAGTGATTTTTCCGACTTTGATGTCAGTCTTATCGATCTTTTGATTTGCCTTTAAAACTACAGTTGATAGGGCAGGAACTGTGATTGTGATTTTCTCGGCGGCGGCTTTGACAGTTGTCTTTCCCATCAAGAGTTTCCATCCACCCTTGGATGTCGCAGTACCAATTGTGGCTTTGATTGCTTTATTGGAGTTATTGAAGGCAACGATGTACTCACGATTTTCGCGATCATCTTTCTTTGAAATGGCCAACAGGTAATCCTTGGCATAACGAATCTGCATACTTGAATTGGCTAAACCTGGATTTGCTGTACGCAGCGTCGCCAGAGCCTTCAGATGGTTAGCAATTGGATGCTTGTCGGTGACATCAAAAGCGTTGCCCGTACCAATTGGTGAGGATCCAATCCGCTTTTCAGTCTTCCAGATATTAACCTTGGTTGAGAACATATCTTGGCGAGCTAATTGATCACTGCCAGAACCAGTGCCTGTCATTCCAACTTCATCACCGTAGTAAACCGATGGAATGCCTCGTGTTAAATACATAAGAGAGTGGCCCAACAAGGTACGGGGCAAGAGCTCAGAAGCGGGGTTTATACGCTTGGATTCAATGATTTTGCCGGCTCGACCCATGTCATGGTTACCCAAGAAGGTGACCATATTGGAAGCGCTACTTGTTGCAGTTGTATACAAGTCATCGTAATTAAAAAGGTTTTCGATAGTGGTGGCATCTGAGTAGCCTGAGGCAAATTCTGCAGCAGATCGTTGGAATGGAAAATCCAATACGGTCTGAATCTTGTTGCGACGTATGTAATTCATCAGGTTGATCGGATTTACATCCCAGACTTCACCAAAGATGGTGAAGTTATCGATACCTACCGATTGTGCTGCCGCATTAATTTGAGGTGACCAGTTCTTGAAGAAGTTGTCATCAACATGTCTAGCGGTATCTACTCGGAAACCTGATAAACCATAATCTTTAATCCACTGCCCATAAACATCGGCCCATCCGTTGTAGACGACTGGCTTTTCTGTTGCGATGTCATCAAGTCCATAAAAATCACCAAGCTGCATGCATGAGCCTTCACCCCAGCAGCTATTCATGTCGCCGACGTTGTGATAATTAGTTAGGTCGTTGAGCCAAGCCGGTGCTTTAGCTTTGACCATATCCGCCGGGATATAGGCATCCTTATCTTTATAAGAAATGACATCACCGGTGTGATTGGTAACTACATCGAGAATTAATTTCAGTCCCAGCTTCTTTGCACATTCAGAGAATGCAAGAAGATCGGCCTTTGTTCCCAAGTGTGGATCTACATCTAAGAAATCAACGCCCCAGTACCCGTGATAACCCGCACCGTAGGGAGTTGGTTTTTGTTGAACAACCAATGGTGTAACCCACACCGCTGTAAATCCCAATTTCTTAATACGTGCCAAACCATTATCGCCAGCTGAACATGTGCCGGTTAAACCCTTGAGATCGCCACCATGGAAAAAGGCGGTGTCCCTTGGATCGTAGCCAGGGTACTTATCGTTGCTTGTATCACCGTTTAAATAACGGTCAGGAAAAACAAAGTAAATCAGGTCTTTTGAAAGGCCCACTTGATCTGAGGGAAGCCCAGACGGTGCAGCAACTGATGTTCCAGCCAAAACAATGCTGGCAAACACTGCAAGCACGAGATGAAGCTTCTTGTTGAGCATTAGCCCTTAACCGAACCTGCCGTTAATCCACTCACGATGTACTTTTGTAGTGACAGGAAGATGATGACGATTGGAATCGATGCAAGGATCGATCCAGCAGCAAATGGTCCCCAGTTTTGGGAATACTGGCCACCGATGAACTGTTGAAGACCAACTGCCACGGTACGGCTCTCCATATCAACCAAGAATAAACGCGCCAAAATGAACTCATTAAATGTTCCGATGAAGCTCAGTAATGCAACCACCGCAAGAACAGGTGATGCCAACGGTACGAAGATCAACCAGAAGGTTTGAACCTCGGATGCACCATCGATCTTTGCTGCTTCATCAAGCTCTGCAGGGATTGAATCAACGAAACCTTTAAGCAGCCAGATGTTTACACCCATCGCACCGCCAAGGTAAACCAACAGCAAACCTGGTTGAGTACCTAAACCAATCTCTGGTGCAAACTTATAAACACGCTCCATAATTACATATACAGCAGAGATAGCGAGAATAGCGGGGAACATCTGCACCAAGAGCAGCAATTGGATACCAAACTTGCGACCCTTGAACTTCAGGCGGCTAAACGCAAATGCTGAAGCGGTACCAATCATCACCGATAACAAGGCAACCGAACCTGCTATGAAAAGCGAGTTCTTTACCCAGGTTAAGTAAGGAATTGTTGGATCGTTGAAAAGCTTGCTGTAGTTAGCAAAAGAGATTTCACGTGGAATAAATGAACTGAGCTGCAAGCTACCTGAAGAGCTAAAGGATGAAATAACCACTAAATACAGCGGAAATAGAGCAAAAAGGCAGATAGTTGTACCTACGAGGTGTCGCCACAGATCTTGTCTTAGCCACTTGTTCATGCGAAGGTCTCCAATACTTTGGACTTTCTCAAGCTATACAGAGATATCGACGCTACGAGAATAAAGATAATCAATGAGATTGCGCTGGCAAGACCTAGATCCTGAGTACCTGAACCAAATGCAATCTTGTAGGTATAGCTAATCAAAATATCTGTTGCACCGGCGATTTCGCCATCAAGTTCATTGCGTGGTCCTCCACCTGTCAAAAGGTAGATCAGGTTGAAGTTATTGAAGTTGTAAGCAAAAGAAGCAATTAAAAGCGGTGAAAGAATTTGAAGAAGCAAAGGCAATGTGATCTTACGGAAGATCTGACGAGGATTTGCACCATCAATCGCCGCTGCCTCCATCAATTCACTTGGAATTGCTTGCAAAGATCCGCTGGAGATTAGGTAGAAGTACGGGAAGCCCAACCAAAGGTTTACCAAAATGACTGCAACACGTGCAAAGTTAGGATCTGAGAACCATGCGATGTTTGTTCCTAACAATGTATTGATCGCACCAAACTCGGTATTGAACATACCGCCCCAAATCAAAATACTCATAACGCTTGGCATCGCATATGGGAGCACCAAGATGGAACGGTAAATGCGACGGCCACGAATTGGCTTATTAAGAGCCAAAGCAAGCAAGAGACCTAAAGCAAATGTTGTGAGTACCGTCAAGAGAGCAAAAACAACGGTCCAGATAAACACACGCACTAAAGGTTCGCGGACTCGTGGATCGGTAACAATCTTTGAATAATTTTCAAACCAAATAGGTGCACGCCAACCGGGTTCTAGAATCGCCGCTGTGTCATCTGCTAGCGCATAGTTACCTCGGCCATTGTCTGTATAAATAGCACCAGTTACTAGGTTTTTGAAGTGATCAGCTTCGGGAACAAACTCAAGGATCTGCTGGGAGACAACGCCAGCTTCAAAACCTTCGAGTGCGATGAAGTACTTGTCATCAAAAGCGAATCTGGTGCCGGTATAAGTTTTGTCCGCAGTCGCAAACTCAGATTTACCAAGTGGTATGAAGTTAGGAGCTTCAATAGCTACCCCAAACTCATTGAGAGTTAATGAGGATGCAACCAGGGGAATTCGATCTTCCTGGGTAGATACAAAGTATTCAGGGGTGTTGATATCTGATGCCAAGATTGCTGGCTTGCCATCGTAGATGCCTAATTTAATATCAAATGTAAGTCCAGATGGCGCTGGCACAATGCCACGAACCTTGATCTGAACAATGGCTTCCTCTTTGGAAATAATGTTTCCGGTCTTGTAATTGAAACCCGACATCGTCACCGTGTACAAGATTGGTCCGACGACAAAGGCTGTCAGTAAGAGAATGCCTGGAATAAAAAACTTAAGTGGAATTGAGAGCTTGGTTAAATAAGTAAGAGCTAACAAAAGTACCGCGATGGCCAAGAAGCCAGCGATCACATACTCTTTTTGAGCAAATGCGCTCTGTGCAAGCAAGATAAGAATTGATGCGATGAGGGTCACGACAATTACTTTGATGAAGAGCGCAACCTTGCCTCTTATTAAGTAAGTCATTGTGTATTCCTATCGTTAATTGTCATGTACTTGGAAATGAGTGATGCGGGCGAATTACCGCCCGCATCACTCCTCTAAACCTTAATTTGAGTGAATCAAATTAATTAGAGATCGCCACGTCCACCATCTGTGTTTGCACGCCAGATTGAAGCAAGCTTCGATGCTTCTTTAACTGCATCCTTGCCATCAATCAGAACTGCAGTCCAGTAAGCAGGTGCTGAATCCCAGTAGTTAGCGCCACCCTTGTTGCTGTTTAGGAATGCGCCGATCTGTGGAATACCAGCTAGAGATGCGGCTGAACCGAATCCACGCTGTGCTGCTGAAACAGTTGAGTCGGCTTGTGCACCCTTTTCAGCAGGTGGACGCTTCTCAATTGCCTGGTAACGAACCTGACCATCAGTTGATGCGAAGAAGTTAGTTAGAAGTGACTTTGCACCTGACTCAACACCATGCTTTGCAGCAAATGTTGTAAGTAGCGCACCGCTAACAGATCCGAACATCTTTCCGTATGTACCAGCTGTAACACCTGGAACTGGCATTAGGTTCATTGTGAATCCCTTTGCTACGTAATCTGCCCACTCCCAGTTACCAATAACTGCGTAAGGAACAGTTCCTGCAAGGAAGTTGTCCTTGCAACCTGTATCTGTAGCTGGGAAGAAACCGTTGCTCTTCTTGCCATCCATTAGGTATGTACGAACATTCTTACCGAATGTTGTTGCGCTGAATGCGCGACCGTAAACAATTCCACCACGTGAGTTGAATTGGTATGCATCTGCGCCGAGTGCTGAGAATACTGAGTGAGCTCCCCATGACATTCCGCCGCCAGCAATACATAGACCAGCCTTCAAGTTCTTTGAAGCCTTGAGTGACTTGTAATTTGAAACCATCTCACCGAAAGTCTTTGGTGCAGATGAAACAAGCTTTGTGTTGTAGATCATTGCAACGTTGTTGATGTCTACAGGAACTCCGTACAGCTTGCCCTTGTATGTAAGGTCAACGAACTGTGTTGGGTTGAAGCGAGCCTTTACAGCTGCTGTAAGTGTGATTGGAGCAAGCTTTCCGCTCTTCGCACCTGTTGGTACCCAGTCATTTCCGCCAACAACAATATCTGGACCTGATGCATCAGTTGCCTTATCAAAAGCATCCTTTAGTGCATCAAAGCTTGAGAATGTAACTACCTTTACTGTGTAACCAGAAACCCAGTCACCCTTTGCTGCGATTACCTTTGCAAGGTTTGGCCCGCGAGATTCATCTGCCCAGACCACGATTTCTGTGGCTGCGTTAGCACTTGGTGCTACGAGAGTTGAAACTGCAAGCGCGAATGCTGCAAGAACGCCAGCAAATCCGAAACGCTTCTTATTCATGTATATCCTCCATGGATGGAATTTGCGCATACGAGGGCATGCGCTGTTGGGGCAATTCCACTCTTTTAAGCGTAAGTAAGCAAACCAAACACCATCTTTTCCCCTCATTTGGGTGGTCATTTATCCGATTGTTATAAAGGCTGCTCGTTGCATAGCCCCTTGCAGAACTCCGTGAAAACTCGCCCCTCGACCCAAAGTGGGGTTCGATAGGGGTATGGCTGAAGAGATTGTTACCCGCGATGAGATCCGTGCGATGCGTCGTTCATACAGCGATGCTGGTTTGGAAACTCTTCCAGAAGATCCCTTTGTAGCTTTTGCATCATGGTTGAAGGATGCGCATGAAAACCCAGTCATCGTCGAAGCAAATGCGATGGTGCTTTCTACTGTAACCGCTGATGCACAAATAAATACTCGAACAGTTTTATTAAAAGATATCTCTGAAGGTGGCTTTACCTTCTTTACTAACTACCAATCTCGCAAAGCACATGGAATAGATTTGAATCCAAATGTGTCATTGCTCTTTCCTTGGTATGCGATGGAGCGTCAGGTTTCAATTAGTGGAATAGCTGAAAAAGTTTCTGCACAGGAATCAGATGATTACTTTGCAACTAGACCTTGGGGTTCACAAATTGGTGCATGGGCAAGTGCGCAGTCATCACACCTTGCATCACGCGAAGAGTTAGAACAACGATATGCAGGGGCGGCGGAAAAATGGCCCGAGGGAACAGCGGTTCCTCGACCTGCGCACTGGGGCGGATATCGAGTGACTCCCCTGAATATTGAGTTTTGGCAGGGCAGATACTCCAGATTGCATGATCGCCTGCGCTTCGAGAGGAGCACCACAAACGGAGATTGGGAACTCTCTCGCTACTACCCGTAGTCTTAGCCCATGAGCATCATCATTCCTTCAGAGTTAAAGCCACTAGATGGT
Organism: uncultured Candidatus Planktophila sp.; assembly: GCA_964401345.1. Lineage (GTDB taxonomy): Bacteria > Actinomycetota > Actinomycetes > Nanopelagicales > Nanopelagicaceae > Planktophila. The sequence continues at coordinate 3,874 of CAYNYE010000012.1, read as the reverse complement.
CGTTTTGGTTGCGGTCCATCAAAGATTCGTCCAGAAGCATTAGCTGCATTGTCAGCCAGTGGAAACTCGATCTTAGGAACATCCCACCGCCAAAAGCCGGTGAAGAATGTCGTGAAGCGTGTTCGCGAGGGGCTTACATCTCTATTTAACCTTCCAGAAGGGTACGAAGTTGTTCTTGGCAATGGCGGATCAACCGCATTCTGGGATATTGCAACCTTTGGTTTAATTGAAGAGCGTTCACAGCACCTTGTTTTTGGTGAGTTTTCATCAAAGTTTGCTGCTGCTTCAAAGGAAGCTCCATTCTTGGGCGAACCAACTGTTATCAAAGCAGAGCCTGGTTCACACCCTGTTTCAGTTGCTGAGGCCGGCATCGATGTGTACGCGATGACACACAACGAAACGTCAACCGGTGTTGCAATGCCAATCATTCGCCCAGCAGGAACCGATGGCGCACTTGTACTAGTCGATGCAACTTCGGCTGCAGGTGGATTAATGGTTGATGCAAAAGAGTTTGATACTTATTACTTTGCACCTCAAAAGTCATTTGCTTCAGATGGCGGTCTTTGGATTGCAATCATGTCTCCTGCTGCGATCGCTCGTGCAGAGAAGATCAAAGCAAGTGGACGTTGGGTTCCAGCTTTCTTTGATCTCGGAATTGCGATTGAGAACTCACGTTTGGACCAGACATACAACACACCAGCGCTAGTGACATTGATGCTTCTTGCAGAACAGATCGAGTGGATGAACGCTAATGGTGGACTTTCATTTGCAGCTGGTCGTAGCGCACAGTCATCAGAGATTTTGTACTCATGGGCTGAAAAGACAAGTTACACAACTCCATTTGTAACCGATGCAGCTATGCGTTCAAAGGTTGTTGGAACAATTAACTTTGATGATGCGATCGATGCAACCAAGATTGCAGCTGCGCTTCGCGAAAATGGCATCGTTGATACTGAGCCATACCGAAAGCTGGGTAAGAATCAGCTACGTATTGGCATGTTCCCAGCTGTCGATCCAAGTGATGTTGAAGCACTTACCAAGTGCATTGACCACGTTGTTGCTGCTCTGTAATGAGTAAGGCTTTCCACCGCGATCGTTTCTTTTGGGTAGTAGCGGTCCAGACCGCTGTCGTTAACTTCTACCTAGGTGGCTTTGGCCCCGCACAGTCTTTATTGCGTGCAGATCAAGGTACTTCGCTAACAATCGCTGGTCTTCATGGAACAGCTATGGGTGTGGCATCGATCATTGCCGGTTGGGCGAATCCACGTATCGCACATAAGTACGGTCGTAATCGTGCCAGCTGGATTGGGTTATCGATCTTTATTACCGGCCTTACCTTGTTTGTAATCTCCCCACCGGTTTACATCACGCTGCCAGCTACATTCATTACAGGCTTTGGAACATCAGTGGTTATCAACACAATGTTGACCAAGATGTCAGCTCATTATGGAAAAGCAGCAGAGGTTGCGATCCCCCAAGCAAATGGAATTGCATCTGTTGGCTTTGTTACGGGAACAGCGCTAATTGGAACAATAGCAATCGCTTATCCAAGTTTGTGGCGTTTAGGTTTACTTCTTGCACTTCCAGTTGCGCTCATTCTGTTTCTTGTTGGACGTGACAAGGATGCTGAAGAGCATGTTCCAGATGAAGATGGTCCTCAGGGTGGAAAACTGTCCGTGAAGTTCTGGATCTCATGGTTTGGTTTTGTTGCATGTATTTCAAGTGAGTTTGCAACATCATTCTGGGCAGCAGCGTTGTTGAAGGATCGCGTGGGCTCAACCGCCGCGATATCAACCGTTGCAATTGTTGCCCTTGGTACAGGTATGGGAATCGGTCGTTGGTACGGTGGTTTGGTTCTTAAGAATCTGTCCCTAGATAATCAATTGCTTGCAATAATCGCTATGCAGTTTGTTGGCTTCTTAGGTTTCTGGTTGTCACACAACATGCTCATCTCACTCTTCTGTTTGCTCATTGTCGGGCTTGGTATTTCGATGCAGTTCGCATTGTCATCAATTCGCTTGATCGGTTTAAGCGATGGACGTCCAGATTTAGCCATCGGACGAGCCTCATTTGCAGCTGGTGTAGCTATCGCTGGAGCCCCATTCCTGCTTGGTCTATTGGGCGATAGCTTCGGTATTTCACGTGCCTACATCATGGTTTTCGTCTTGATCGCAATCGCTTTTGCGATTGTTAAGGCAATTCCATCTCATGTAAAGGAAAAAGCATGAGCTACAAAACTAGACGGTTGATTACCTTGCTGGCTTTGTTTGGCTTGCTAGTTGTTATTGCCATCAACAGTCTTTAAGACTGAGGCAACTGAAATATCTGCAGGCAACTGAACACGGTTCTTGTATCGGAACCAAATAATCAAAGATGCAGCAAGTGAAATACCGCCACACGCAACAATTGTTGGGCGAATTCCGATGAGCTCAGTTGTTGTTCCAATAAGCGGTGAACCAAATGGAGTTCCGCCCATAAAGATCAAAAGATAGAGACCCATCACACGACCTCGAATTGCAGGGTCGGTACT
>CAYNYE010000012.1:0-1244 GCA_964401345.1 uncultured Candidatus Planktophila sp. | reverse complement strand
CCAAAACTTGCAGGTCCTAAACCAAACTCTTGGGTTGCCATGAGTGCGTTAAAGATCTGAAAGTTCAGACCAAAGGTCGCCAAGAAGAACACCATCAACATAACTACATAAATATCTGGACGTGCCTTTGCATAAGCAATACCTTCGCGGATGCTGCCATCTGATTTAGGTCGATCTTGATGGAAAAACCCTTTTTCATTCAGGTTCATCAACGCCGCAATAACAAAGAAATATGAAAGCCCATTAACGATAAATGAAGGACCCGTACCGAAGGCTGCGATCAAACCACCTGAAATCGCAGGTCCTACAAGGCGGCCCGCATTGAAATTAGCTGAGTTCAACGACACCGCATTAGGAAGATCGGCTTGGCCAACAACCTCTGTTGTAAAGGATTGGCGCACTGGTGCATCAATTGCCGTTGAAATACCCAAGATTCCGGCAAGAACAAAGACATGCCATAACGCGATTAGGTCCGTCATGACAAGGATGCCCAAGGCAAGAGAAGCTGCGCCACCAATGATGTTGGTCAGAATCAAAACTTTTCGCTTATTGAATCGATCTGCCAATTTTCCACCGTGCAGTGAAAAGGCCAATACCGGGGCGAATTGAACTGCGGTAACTAAACCTAAGTAAGTTCCGTTGTTATTAGTAAGTTCTAGAACGAGCCAATCCTGCGCGATACGTTGAGCCCAGCTGCCAATGTTTGAAACCGCGTTGGCAGGAAAAAGAATTCGGTAATTACGGTGGCGAAATGAACGCCAATTACCATCCTCTTTTACCGATAAACGCATTACTCTTCTTCCATGACTACTCGACTACGCAATGCAGTAACTCTAGTCGCAATTGGAACTATGTGCTGGGTGATAGCTGGTGTGATTGCCCTTGCAGCAGGTGCTGATGCCAAAGTTATTTGGACATGCGTAATGGGAACAGCCTTAGGCTTTATCGGTATTCGTTACACAATTCGTCGAGACCGACGAAGCGGCATTTAAAAACTACTGGCTAGCTTTAATTAAGCTCCGAGGGCTGTAGCGATACCGCGCAACACGCGACCTAGACGATCAGCCTCTTGTGCATTTGGGTGACGTCCATGGCGCAAACCATTGCCAACCTTGTCCAAGATCTTGATTGTGTCTTCGATCATTGCAGCAAGATCATCACTGTTAACACGTGAGTTCTCAACTAATGATGGTGGTGCATCAATGATGTGCACTGATAATGCTTGTGGGCCTTTACGGCTATCA
>CAYNYE010000011.1:9419-14187 GCA_964401345.1 uncultured Candidatus Planktophila sp. | reverse complement strand
AGGCCGGATGGGTCGAACATGATGCCGCTGAAATTTGGGAGCGGGTTCAAGAGGTTATTGCTGGAGCGCTCAAGCAAGCCAATATTTTGGGCTCTGATTTAGCGGCAATTGGCTTAACCAATCAACGTGAAACAACTGTCGTGTGGGATGTTTCAACGGGACAACCTTTGAGCAACGCGATCGTCTGGCAGGACACTCGCACAACTGATTTCTTAGCAACGCTGACACAAGAGCAACAAGGGGTGATTCGGCATAAAACTGGATTAACTATCGCCCCATACTTTGCTGGTAGCAAGATGAACTGGTTCCTGAGCAATGTTCCAGCAGCAAACAATGAGAATGCACGTTTTGGAACGATCGATTCGTGGTTGCTCTGGAACCTTTCAGGTGGAGTTCGTGGCGGAGTTCATGCAACAGATGTCACCAACGCAAGCCGTACTTTGTTAATGAATCTTGAGACCCTTGATTGGGATCAAGAGTTACTGTCGATATTTGGAGTTTCGCGCGCTGCGCTTCCAGAAATCAAATCATCTTCAGAGATCTATGGGATGACCGATCCCCATGGACCGTTTGGCACATCAATTCCGATCGCAGGAATTTTGGGAGATCAGCAATCTGCAATGGTTGGCCAGGTTTGCTTTGCACGTGGCGAATCAAAGACAACATATGGCACCGGAAACTTTGCCCTGCTCAATACAGGAACTGAGATTGTTAGATCCAAGAATGGGCTGTTAACTACGGTTTGTTTCAAGTTGGGTGATCAACCAGCGCATTACGCACTAGAGGGATCAGTTGCTGTAACAGGATCTGCGATTCAATGGTTGCGAGATCAACTAGGAATTATCACCAACGCCGCAGAGACTGAAAGCTTGGCATCATCAGTTGCAGACACTGCAGGTGTTTACTTTGTGCCAGCTTTCTCAGGACTTTTTGCACCTTACTGGCGAAGTGATGCTCGCGGCGTCATCGTTGGTCTGACCCGAGCTGCAACTAAGGCTCATCTAGCCAGAGCAGCACTTGAAGCGATTTGTTATCAAACACGTGATGTCATGGATGCGATGGTTGCCGATAGCGGCGTGCCGATGAAGGAGATGCGTGTGGATGGTGGAATCACCGCTAACTCTCTATGCATGCAGATGCAGGCAGATGTTATGGGAATCGATATCACTCGCCCATTAATTGGCGAAACAACGGCGTTAGGTGCAGCGTACGCAGCGGGTCTTGCAGTTGGTTTCTGGTCTTCAACTGATGAAGTAAGAAAACAATGGCAACAATCGCGACGTTGGAGCCCCACCAGTACTGAGCAGCAACGAACAGTTGGTTATGCAGGCTGGAAGAAAGCTGTCGAGCGTACGCTGAACTGGATTGATTAAGCCTTAGTAATTTCGATTAAGAAGGCGTTTGCCGGAGCAAGAATTGGTGCAGTTACACCGATAGTTGCAAGCGCAGATCCTGAAAGGGTAATTCCGCTCATCCATTCAGGTGGAGTAATCAGCATAAAACGTGGCTTACCGGCTGGAAATACAGCCTTAACGTTGTATGTTGCTGATGGATCTAAATCTGGAAACTTCAAAGGTGATGGATGAATCGCGACGGTTGGCGTTAACTGCACATAAGCAAAGATTGCTCTTGATTTATCGTGGGCTGTTACTCCATGAAGGTATGCGTGTGCTTCAGGATAATCAACGCGAACCATTTTTCCGGAATGTAAGTGTGCTCGGTTGTCCTTGTAATACTTAGCCCACGTTGCAAGATGCTTGCGCTCTTGTTCAGTTGCTTCAGTGATATTCCATTCGATTCCGGCGTGACCAAATAGTGCAGTTGTTGCACGCATTGATAGCTCAAGGGTGCGGCCGGTTTGGTGCCCATGAGTTGGTCCAATGTGCGTGCCAAGAAGTTCTGGTGCAATAACTTGCGCAGTCCAACGCTGAATTGTTTGACGTTCTAGTGCATCATTGTTATCACTGGTCCAGAAGCGATCAACTAAATCAACTACTCCAAGATCAATGCGTGCTCCACCTGATGCGCATGATTCAATCTCCAGCCCGGTGTGACGCTTCTTTAGCTCAGCAAACAAACGATAAATTGCTTGAGTTTGGCGATGAACCCCTGCTTGTCCGAGGTGGCCTGCATCAACTAATACTCGGTTGTGGTCCCACTTGATGTAAGCAATGTTGTGCGCAGATAAGACCGCAGATGTTTGCTCTAGTACATGATTGAAGGCACCTTCATGTCCTAGATCCAAAACTAATTGATGTCTCCACAGCGGCGGTACGCGATCTCCCTCGTGCAGAATCCATTCTGGATGCTCTCTGTAAAGATCTGAATCCGGATTGACCATCTCGCCTTCAAACCAGAGACCAAATTCAATTCCCTTGTCATTGATGTACTTAATAATTGGCGACAGACCTTGTGGCCAGACCGCTGGATCAATGACCCAATCTCCTAGCCCCGCTCGATCATCTCGGCGTGCGTGGAACCAGCCATCATCAAGAACTACTCGCTCAATACCAATTTCAGCGGCGACATCAATAAGAGCTTTGATCTTCTCTTCATTGTGATCGAAATACAACGCTTCCCACATGTTGAGCGTCAATGGACGCGGGCGCTTTGGATGCGTTGCACGGGCACGCAAATGTGAGTGATACGCCGCGCTCACACCATCGAGGCCTTCAGTTGAGAAAACCGATACCAACGCAGGTGCTTCGTAACTTTCACCGGGGGAAAGAGTTACTTCGCCAGGAAGTAATAACTCTCCCGCTCCGATTGATACCGAGCCGTCAAAGAGTTTTTCAACTAAGTAATGTGAATTTCCGCTCCAAGCAATACTTGTTGCCCAAGCATTTCCTGATTGAAAAGAAGTTTGCGGGGTAAGTGCAATATCAGCAATTGAAAAATTGTGGCCGCTACGACCTTCTCGAGATTCGCGCACCCATGTACCTGTTGCAATCTCTTTTCTTTGTGGGTTTCGTTCATTAGACCAGCGACCAGCAAAATCTAAAGTTTGTGTCGCCTCTTTAGGAAGCGGAAGCCAATGTATAAACTCATTAAGGAAATAATCAGTTGAGCCAATATTCTTAACTGATCCCTTTTGAGTTAAAACACCAAAAGTATCTAATTGAAAGCTAAGTTCAACTTGAAGCTCTGCATGAAAATCGCGCAAAGTAATTGTTGCTGTATTTGCGCTGTGGTGAAAATCTGTTACCTCAAACTTAGTTGACCACGCTTTTCCAGAACGATGCCCAGAAAGTGTTGGTCGCCCCAAGAAACCACGAGAGCTTTCGCGCATAATTCCTGGGAATTGCGGCACATCCCAAGAACTATTTGCAATCGATGGTCTGATCGCGGTTTGCACAGATGCAATGTCACCCTGCAGGGCCGCTCCCCAGTGTTGAACGATGAGCGCTCCATCTACAACTTCTAGTAACAACGCTGAAGTAGGGGCGCTCAATAGTGCAGATTGCTTGCTCACAAAGGTAGAGTAACGACACTATGAGCGAGAGTAAAAAACTTAACGCCGGCGTCACCAGAAATGATCGCCAAATGGCTGATGGACGAACGATTCGTTATTACGACACCGCTGGCCAAGCGCGTACTGCACTCGATGCTCGCCCTCAGGAGGAGCAACCAGGAATTGGAGAGCTTCGCCTCGATCCATTGGTGAATGAGTGGATCGCAATGGCCGCCCATCGCCAAGGCAGAATCTTTTTGCCACCAAAAGAGTTGTGCCCACTGTGCCCTACAACTGGTGAGCTATTAACTGAAATCCCAGAGTCTGACTTTGAAGTTGTTGTTTTTGATAACCGATCTCCATCATTGCGTCCTCCTGTAGGTGATTGGGCCTTGCCTGACATCGTTGGACCAGATACAGATTTAGGCACCGCCGCAGGAAAGTGTGAAGTTATTTGCTTTACAGCAGAGCATGGCAATGCTTTCAAGGATTTAACTCCTCAACGTGTTCGCGTTCTACTAGAAGCGTGGATAGATCGCACCGCTGAATTGTCCAAGGAAAGCTACATTCAGCACATCGCGCCATTTGAAAACCGTGGTGAAGAAATTGGTGTGACCCTTTCACATCCACATGGTCAGATTTATGCGTATTCGTACCTTCCCCCACGAGTTGAAAAAATGCTCGCGGCTGCAGATAAGTACAAGAAGGAAACCGGCAAGGTTTTGTTTGATGAGGTTGTTGCTCGAGAGCTCTTGGATGAAGAACGTATCGTGGCCCGTAATGATCGATGGATTGCCTATGTTCCTTACGCTGCGCGCTATCCATTTGAGATTCATGTAACTCCCCTTAATCCCGTTGCAGATTTAACTGAGCTCACCGACTTAGATCGTGATGCTTTCCCAGAAATCGCTCTTGAAGTTACTCGTCGATTAGATGGAGTCTTTGGAATAGAAATGGCATATATCGCTGCCTGGCACCAAGCCCCGGTCCGAGTTGGGCGTGATTTATTGCGACTTCATTGGCAGATCACAAGTGTTCGTCGTGCGCCAGGCAAGTTGAAGTACTTAGCGGGATCTGAATCAGCTATGGGCGCTTTTATTATGGATATGCGTCCAGAGCAATCTGCGGCGCAACTTCGTGAAGTGATTTTGTAATGCGCGTATTAGTTACTGGTGGCACTGGATATATCGGTTCAACTGCGGTCGAAATTCTGCTGAGCCAAGGCTTTGAGATCTCAATTTTGGATGATTGCAGTATGGGGCATGCCGATACCGTGCCTGCGGGCGTGCGTTTTGTTCAGGGCTCACTATTGAATGC
>CAYNYE010000011.1:3712-9319 GCA_964401345.1 uncultured Candidatus Planktophila sp. | reverse complement strand
GAAGATGGAACATGTATCAGAGATTATGTTCATGTTATCGATTTAATTGATGCCCACATTAAGGCGTTGAACTCATTAGGAAAACCAGGCCACGAGATATACAACTTAGGAAGCGGCTCTGGATATTCAGTCCGCGAGGTCGTTAAGGCGGCAAGTGATGCAATCGGTCATCAAATCCCCTTTGTTGATTCTCCACGGCGCGCAGGCGATCCAGCGGTTTTAATCGCTGACATTTCAAAGGCGAAAAGAATGTTGGATTGGTCGCCGACTCGTGACATGACGACGATGGTCGCCGATACCCTTCAATCAATGGCGTAACCATGAGTTCAATTGAAGAGAAGTTTGTAGAAACCTTTGGCGAAGCTCCAGATCTAGTTGCTGCAGCGCCAGGTCGAGTAAATCTCATTGGTGAGCACATCGATTACAGCGATGGATTTGTTTTACCTTTTGCTATTAAGGATCGAACCTATGTCGCAGCACGCAAGCGCGATGATTCGACTGTTCGAATCGCTTCAGCTCAGCGCCGAAACAAGATCGTCACTGTTGACATCAAGGATGTTAAGCCTGGATTAAAGGGTGAATGGGAGCGCTACGCACTGGGTGTGTTGTGGTCCATGGGCGTAAACACCGGCATTGATCTCATGATCGATGGCCATGTTCCATTGGGTGCAGGTTTGTCATCTTCAGCCGCCCTGGAATGTTCAGTTGCTACAGCCATGAATCACCTTTTTGATTTGGGATTTAATCTCGAAGAGCTTGCAAGAATCACTCAAAAAGCTGAAAACCAATATGTAGGAGTTCCTTGCGGAATCATGGATCAATCCGTATCGCTTATGGCGACCCAAGGTTCAGCACTTTTACTGGATTGTCGCGATCTATCCACGAAGAACATTCCATTTGATGTTGCATCCCACGGTTTAGAGTTGCTGATCATCGACACCCAAGCCCATCATGCATTAACAGATGGGGGTTACGCAGAACGCCGCGCCTCATGTGAATCTGCGGTGGCAAAGCTTTCCATTAATTCCTTACGTGAGTTAACTTTGGAACAACTTGAATCCTCTCGTAATCTGCTCACTGACACGGAGTACATCCGCGCACGCCATGCAGTGACTGAGATGCGACGGGTTCTAGATTGTGTTGATGCGTTGAGTGCATCTGATTTTGAAAAAGTCGGGGCATTGATTAATCAATCCCATGCATCTTTGCGTGATGACTACACCGTTTCTTGCCCTGAATTAGATACCGCCGTTGATGCCGCTCTATCTGCAGGAGCTTTGGGTTCACGAATGGTGGGCGGCGGATTTGGCGGAAGTGCGATCGCTTTAATTCAAGCGTCAAAGACCACTGAAACAATCAAAACGATTGAAAGAGCTTTTTCAAGCAAAGGTTTTAAAGCGCCACGATTCTTTACCTCTTTGCCAAGTCAAGGCGCTGAGTTGTTGTCTCGCCTTTAATTACAAAGGGTTAATTGAAAGAACTTCTACCCCACCGATTGCTCCCAAGACATTGAGCAGATCAGTTGGATCATTTCCTGGCACAGCAACTGTGATGTCATCGTAACCACGACCATCTTCAGATTTCACAACTGCGAGCGCGCGAATATCTCCGCCAGCTGCGCCAATTGCAGATGCAAGCAATCCCAATGAACCAGGACGATCTGGAAGAGCTACGTTAAGTTGAAATAGTGCCATGGCTTAACAATACCCTGACACTATTTCAACCACACACTATTAATTAGATGGTGCAGTTCCCAATGTGACCTTAAAGCTCTTTGAGCCCCCGGTGGGTAGATCAACAACCACTGTGATTGTCGCTCCGGGTGCATACGAACGAATTTTTACAATTGCACCAACTTGGTCGGCGATCTTGACCCCGTCAATCGCTGTTATGACTGAGCCTGCAGGAATTCCAGCCTTTTCCGCGCCTTCATTAGGACTCAAGCGACCGATCTTGGCACCTGTTCCTGTGTAGGTGGAATCAAAGAAGACTCCTAACACTGGACGGGTTGATTTACCGGTTGCAATCAATTCATCAATAACACGCTTGGCTTCGTTAATTGGAATCGCAAAACCCAAACCGATGCTTCCGCTGGACCCACCTGAAGACAAGGTTGCGATAGCAGAGTTAACACCGATAATGCGACCTTGTGAATCAAGTAGCGCTCCCCCAGAGTTTCCGGGATTAATCGCTGCATCGGTTTGAATAGCGTTCACGAAGGATTCAGCACCAATTGTTCCCGTGGTAACGGGGCGGTTGAGCGCTGAAACTATGCCACTTGTAACGGTGCTTGAAAGTCCTAATGGAGATCCAATCGCAACAACAGATTCTCCAACGCTAACGCGTGATGAATCGCCGACGGTAACGGTTGGAAGATTTCCACGATTAATTCTAAGAACCGCCAGGTCATAAGCGATGTCGCGACCAACAATCTGCGCTGAAACCGTATCACCATTGAGAAGTTCTACTGTAATTGCACCATTTGTTGCTGCGCTGGCAATCACGTGATTATTTGTAACGATGAATGAGCTTGATTTGTCAGACTTATAGATCCATCCACTTCCACTCCCGCTTCCGGCAGCGGCGACAACCTTGATTGAAACCACGGTTGGTGTTACAAGAGAAGCAATACTTTTTACATCGATAGTTGGTGCACCTAATGTCATTGCAGTGCGAGTTGTGGAACATCCATTTGATCCAGCCAAATAGATTGCCTGAGTTCTCTTATCAACACATACCTTGACACCCAGTGGCTCTGAAGTTGCCGCGGTAGCAACGCCACCAGCAACCGAAGCTCCCACAAGGAATGCAGCCATGACCTTTGTCGATGTTTTTTTCATTTCAACCTCTTTCAACGTCAAAGATAATTTTTCACTTCAACCTGAGAGAAAGTTTAAAAACGTCTTACTGATTGGTGCAACTTATGCGAGCACTACCCAGCCGTTCTTCACAGCAACCTTCACAGTTGGAAGCGGGTTTGTCGCAGGTCCTGCAACGACAGAACCCTTTTTGAATGGATCAAAACTGGCGTTGTGGACTGAACACACAATGAGCTTTTTGGAGCTGAGGTACTTAGTCATGCCACCTTGATGGGTGCAGATTGTTTGATATGCAAAGACACCGGTCTTGGTTCGGAACAAGAGCGCTGGAGCGCCATTGCTTAACTGGAAGGAAAAGGTTCCGCCAACTTTAACTCTGCTGAGTCGGACAACCCTTGTCTCCGCCGCTTCAGCGCGAAGACCAAATAGAGATGTGGCTACGCCGGCCACAGCCATGCGAAGTGCGGATCTGCGTGTGAGTTTCATATGCTCCCTGACTTGGATTCGAACCAAGAACCTGTCGATTAACAGTCGACTGCTCTGCCGTTGAGCTATCAGGGATTAAAGCTGCGAGCGCACACTCTAGCGCACCCACAAGGATGGGCAAAAATTAGAGGCTGCCAAGCGCCATTTCATGCAGAGATCTGCGGGCGCTTTCTAGGGCGACCAATTGGGCAAAGGCTGCGTTGTATTCAATCTCATTTTCAACTGGATTAAGGCGCTGTAGGGATGACTTCAGATCGGCGATAGAACGTGAAATCGCTACCTCGCGAAGTCTGGCCACGATGCTGGCTACATACGGCTCAGTTGGCTTTCCATCTGCACGAATTGGTTCGACTGATAACTCTGTAAATAAGGCTCGCAGATTTTCATCAGAGATGCTTTCAGGTGAGAGTTTTTCTGTCGAATCAATTGCACCTCGCATGGCGCTGTATGCCGGATGGGTAAATGCACCTGCCTCGATAGAACTCCATAGTTCTCCGACAAATAATTGTGGTTCTTGTAATCGAGCCTTCAGGACCTCTCGCTCAAGAATCAATCGCGCCTCATTGGGATCTGGTCTGAAGTTTGGTTGGGCAGGTGCATCATCAACAACTGCACGAGTCTGCTGTGGAATATTTTTGGCTCCCTGTGCGACGGCACGGGTAACGATCTCAACTTCAACACCCAACCAACCGGCAAGTAAACGTGTGTATTCGGGACGCAGAGACTTATCACGAATCTGTGCAACTAAAGGTGCTGCTGCGTTCAATGCATTGACGCGACCTTCGGCGGTATCTAACTTGTGATGAGCAAGCTCTGCGCGGATAGCAAACTCAAATAGCGGAACGCGACGAGCAATCAAATCACGGAGCGCCAAATCTCCCTTTTCTTGTCGAAGCTCACATGGATCTAATCCATCTGGTTCTACCGCAACAAAGGTTTGCGTTACAAACTTTTGATCTTCACTGAATGCACGCAATGCTGCTTTCTGACCTGCAGCATCTCCATCAAAGGTGAAGATAACTTCACCACGGAAAGCATCATCATCCATCAGTAAGCGACGAAGAATTCTGATGTGGTCTGCGCCAAAAGCAGTTCCACATGTTGCTACCGCAGTCGTAATTCCCGCGAGGTGCGCCGCCATAACATCTGTGTACCCCTCAACGATGACCGCTTGCCGCTTCTTTGCGATCTCTTTCTTGGCGACATCTAGACCATAAAGGACCTGGCTTTTCTTGTAAATTGGAGATTCTGAAGAGTTTAAATACTTTGGCCCTTGATCCTCTTCATCGCTAGCTAATTTACGAGCACCAAAACCAACGATGTCTCCAGAAATATCCTTGATTGGCCACATTAAGCGGTTACGGAACTTATCAATTGGTCCGCGTTGTCCCATCTTTGATAATCCTGCAAGCTCTAACTCATCAATCGAATATCCAAGGCCTCGAAGGTGTTTTGTTAATCCATCCCATTCATCAGGTGAGTAACCCACACCAAATTGCAGGCAAGCAGCCTTATCAAATCCGCGCTTAGTTAATAGTTCGCGACCATGGGCTGCCGCAGGTGAAGTATTAAGTTGCTCTTGATAAAACTTTGCCGCTTCTACGTGTGCTGCGATTAAGCGAGCACGTGTTCCTGAAGTAACTACAGGACCAGAAGAAGGAGATGAGCTTTCTTCATATCGCAATGTGTAGCCGATGCGATCTGCAAGACGTTCGATTGTTTCAGTGAAGGTTAGGTGATCGATCTTCATCAAAAAGGCGATTACATCTCCACCTGTTTGGCAACCAAAGCAGTGGAAGTACCCCTTGCTAGGCGTTACATGGAATGACGGTGACTTCTCATCATGAAAAGGACATAACCCTTTTTTCTGGCCTCCGCCTGCATTCTTTAGCTGAACGTAATCGGCAACGACTTCATCAATAGGTGCACGGTCGCGAATATATGCAACATCCTCATCCTTGATACGACCGCTCATACCCTCACCTTACCGATTCGCTAGTAAGCGCGCATGAAGAGCGTATGCGCCTGGGTCGGTGAGCGCGGCAACCTGGTCAATGATGACGCGCATTTTCGCAATCTCATCACCGGCCTCATTCCACGGCTTTTGGAAAAAAGAGTCCATCTCGTGAGGGTACTTAAGAAGCATTTCGACTAACTCTTTGATGATCACATGTTGTTTTGCATAGCGATCTTGAGAATGTGCGGCATTGATCAGGTAATGACCTGCAATAGCCTTAAGGAAATCGACTTCTATCTTTTGTTCGCGAGGTATCTCTAAATCAGCGCTATATCGGGATAAAGG
>CAYNYE010000011.1:0-3612 GCA_964401345.1 uncultured Candidatus Planktophila sp. | reverse complement strand
CCAAAGGGTGGATGTCCTAAGTCATGAGACAAGCAAGCGGTGTCTTGTAGATCTGGATCTGCTCCTAGTGATTCACCAAGCTCGCGACCAATTTGTGCGCATTCGAGAGAATGTGAAAGACGGGTACGTTGAAAATCATTTTCCCAAGGAACCGCGACCTGAGTCTTTGCCGCTAATCGTCGCAGTGAGGCAGAGTGAATTACTCGAGCGCGATCTCGCATAAATTCAGTTCGGCCAGGACGTTTTGCTGGTTCATCCAGAAAACGTTCTTGATCATGGGCACTATAGGTCACGGAAGTACCTTAGTAACAATGTCTGCACCTGGTAAGTGATCACTTACATGAATACCTCTACGACCAACGGTTATGTATGCCAAATATGCAGCCGCTTCACGGATTAAGTACCTGTAACCGCTGTTATCAAGGGTATTTGGCCCGGTTTGGACCGGTGAACACGTGGCCAAAACCCCTTGATCATTTGCCATCCTAATTGCGCGTGCACAATGAAATGGATCTGTCACAACAATGACATCGCTGACGTAACGCTTCTTCATCACTTCTGCATACGCCTTAGTGCTCGTTAAAGTGTCTCGACCTTCTTCAATCGCTGTGATCTTTCGTGATGGAACACCCTTAGTTCGCAACCAGTACTTTCCAGATGCAGCTTCTGTAGTGCGATCACCAGGTGCACCTGAACCAACGGTGATGATTGAAGGTGCATACCCAAGATCATAAATTCGCTTAGCTTCAACTAAACGTCCTTCTAGCGCATCTCCTGGTTTTCCATTCAACTGCGCAGTTCCCAAAACAACGATTACATCAGCTTGACGAACAACAGGATTATTTGCCGCTCTCCATACTTGCGAGATGCCATAGGCAGGACCAATCAAGGCAAGAATCACAATTACCGTAATTGTTCGGCGAATCCATCTAAAGAGAAACATCTATCCGCCTGAAAACGCATCCTCTAGTTCAACATGAACTAGTTCATCTGGATCATTAAGCCAACCATCAGGCAAAGTTGGTGGGCGACCATGACTTGTACGTCCACGAGGCTTTTCTCCAACCTCAGTTGGATATGGCTGATCTTCCAATTGATCAAGCAGATTTCGCATCTCCTGAAGTGAAGAAACCATTCCTAAATCATGACGAATTTCGCGAGGAACGCGGAAGCCCTTGAGATACCACGCCATGTGCTTTCGCATATCGCGCATTCCACGGTCTTCAGATTCTAAGTATTCAACAATGAGATTTGCATGACGGAACATAACTTCGCGAACCTCATGCAAAGTTGGTGTTATTTGTTTACCTTCACCCTTGAGCGCTGATACAAGATCTGTAAACAACCAAGGTCGTCCTAAACATCCACGACCAACGACAACTCCTGCACAACCAGTTTGCTCAACCATTGACACCGCATCGCTGCCCGACCAAATATCTCCATTGCCCAAAACAGGTACTCCTGTTGGCTTTAAGTGTTCAACCAGGCGTGCAATTGCCGACCAATCCGCTTTTCCTTCATACATCTGGGCGGCAGTTCGTGCATGCAATGCGACCCAAGCAACCCCTAAATCAGCGGCAGATTGTGCAGCCTCTAAATAGGTTTCATGGTCACTATCGATACCAATGCGCATCTTTACCGTTACTGGAATACCAAATGGTTTTGCCGCTTCAACCGCTGCTCCAACAATGCTGGTAAACAATTTGCGTTTAAATGGAAGCGCCGCTCCCCCGCCCTTACGTGTCACCTTAGGTACCGGGCAACCAAAGTTCATATCGATGTGATCGGCAAGATTTTCTTTTCCAAGCATTGTTACAGCAGCTCGCATCGTTGTTGGATCAACGCTGTACAACTGAACAGAACGTGGCCATTCATCTTTGCCAGGAACAATCATTCGCAAAGTTTCGGGACGTCTTTCAATCAAAGCTCGAGCGGTAACCATTTCGGAAACAAAAAGTCCTGCACCTTGTTCACGACAAAGCGTGCGAAATGGAGCGTTGGTGATTCCGGCCATGGGAGCCAGAACAACCGGCGGATCAATGTAATGATCACCGCTTGCTAGTGGAAGTAAGAGTGGCTTTAGCAACCTAGTAAACGAGGTGCTAACCATGCTTCGACCTGATCCAGGCCGATGCGCTCTTGCGCCATTGTGTCGCGATCGCGAATTGTTACCGCATTATCTTCAAGTGTCTCGAAGTCAACGGTGATGCAATAAGGAGTACCGATCTCATCTTGACGACGGTAACGACGCCCAATTGCACCTGCATCATCAAAATCAATGTTCCAGTTCTTGCGAAGTTGTGCGGCAAGATCTCGGGCTTTTGGAGAAAGATCTGCGTTGCGCGACAACGGTAAAACCGCTGCCTTAATTGGTGCCAAGCGATGATCAAGTTTTAGTACCGCGCGCTTTTCCATCTCGCCCTTACTATTTGGTGCTTCATCCTCTGTGAAAGCATCCATTAAGAAGGTAAGGGTGCAACGATCTACACCTGCTGCAGGCTCGATTACATAAGGAGTCCAGCGCTCTCCCTTTTCTTGATCAAAGTAAGAAAGATCCTTGCCTGAAGCTGCTGAGTGAGCCTTCAGGTCGAAATCTGTACGGTTGGCAATACCTTCCAGCTCGCCCCATTCAGTTCCGGCGAATTCAAACTTGTATTCAATATCTGCAGTGCGCTTCGAATAGTGTGAGAGCTTCTCTTTTGGATGATCGTAAATACGCAAACGATCTGGGTTGATACCAAGATCTACATACCAAGCAAGACGTGTGTCGATCCAGTATTGGTGCCACTCTTCATCGCTACCTGGAACAACGAAGAACTCCATCTCCATCTGCTCAAACTCACGTGTGCGGAAAATGAAGTTTCCAGGTGTAATTTCATTGCGGAAAGACTTTCCAATTTGGCCGATACCGAATGGAGGCTTCTTACGTGAAGTTGTCATTACCTGATCAAAGTTAATGAATATTCCTTGCGCAGTTTCTGGACGCAGGTATGCAAGACCTGATTCATCTTCTACTGGTCCCAAGAAAGTCTTGAGCAAACCACTGAACTGCTTAGGTGTTGTGAACTGTCCTTTGTTTCCACATGCAGGGCAGTTAATTTCAGTGAGGGATTCCGGCTTCTTCTTGTGCTTTGCCTCGTACGCTTCTTCAAGGTGATCTGCTCGGTAACGTTTGTGACAAGCGGTGCACTCAGTTAATGGGTCGCTAAATGTTGCAACGTGTCCTGATGCTTCCCAAACTTCCTTTGCCAAGATCACACATGAATCAAGGCCGACAACATCTTCGCGGCCCATGACCATGGACTTCCACCATTGACGCTTTACATTGTTCTTGAGCTCGACTCCTAGTGGGCCGTAATCCCATGATGCGCGAAGTCCGCCATAAATTTCAGATGATGGGTAAACAAACCCACGACGCTTTGCTAGTCCTACGATATTTTCTAAACGGTCCGTTGCCACAATTTTCTCCATCCGGCTGGCTGTCGGCGAAAAGCAACGTGTGTTACTTCCGTAGGATTATTTTACTCTGAGTAAGAGCGTTCATACGCACCTGGCTCATCAATTGCCTGTGCAAGAAGTGGAATTGCATTCATTTTTACATTCAGATTGCTC
>CAYNYE010000010.1:0-14329 GCA_964401345.1 uncultured Candidatus Planktophila sp. | reverse complement strand
TCTGATCTACTCTTCGTTCTTGCGCGTTATGCCAACAAAGAGATTGGCGATCAGCTCTGGGTACCTGGAGCTAACCGCTAAGGAGTAACTGTGTAGGTTGTTCCTGGAACTTTTTCTTGTGGAACATCCTTACGGCAGGAAGCTTTAATATTTGAAATCGAGTGCTCTAATTCGATTGGTTCTTGGCTAATAATTAAGATTGTGGCGTACTTTTTTGCACCTGTTTCACCATATGTGGTGCGGACTGTTCCAAAGGTTTTTTGAGTCTTGTCCTCTGCAGAAACCACACCTTTAACAGTTGCAGTGACTACCCACCAAGTACAGCCAGTTAATGATGCGACTTGGACAGCGCCACATGAGAACTTTTCGCACACTGGCGTCCCATCAATTTGTTTTGCCAAGGCACGTGTTAAGACCTTGTCGTTGGAAGCTAAGCCAACTAACTCTTTTGCAGTAGGAATCTTTGCAAAGGTATTTCCATCTTTGCTTTTAATGAATCCCTTAGGTGGCCACACAGGTGATGGAGAAGGGGTTAATTTGGCCTTTTTCGTAGCCGCCACCGTAGAACTCTGGGCAGAATGCGCCGCTGGCGCTAGAACAACAAGCGCCAGAACAAGAGCAATAACTTTCTTAATCGCGATCCCACTTGAACTTACGGACGCTGAAGTAAATCCCAATTGCTAGCCACACCAACAGAATTGCGGCAGTTCTTTCAGTTTCCCAACTCTTTGCAACCTCCTGGGATGCAAATGAATCAGGTAGGAATACAGAACGCATTCCTTGCGTCAACCACTTAAGAGGAAAGATTGCAGCAACCTGTTGCATCCAGGTTGGCAGTTGGGTGAAGACAAAGAAGACTCCGCTAAAGAACTGCAAGATGATGACAATTGGTGAAACAACTGCTGAAGCTCCACGGCCGCTCTTGGGAACAATTGAAAAAGCAATACCAAGTGCGGTTGAACAAGCACTGCCAAGCAGTACCAACCAAGCAAAGGTCAGCCACTTAGCAGTTTCGGTTGGCATTTCTAAACCGAAGAAAGCCAGACCAAACCCCAAAAGCAAGAGAATTTGAATAACCATGCTGATGAAAATGAGAATTGCTTTTCCAATGAAGTAACTAGAAGCTGGCATTGGTGTTCCGCGCAGACGCTTTAGTGCACCAAAATCACGCTCCATCGGAATAGTGATTGCTAGCGCTTGGAAACCAGTATTTACAAGACCAGATGCGATCATTCCTGCAACAAAGTACTGTGAAAAAGTCACACCGGGTGCGATTGTGTCTTTGAAAACAGATCCAAAGATCGCCAGCAGGATGACTGGGAATAACAGAGTGAAGACAACAGATTCGCGTTGACGTGCGAATTGACGAATCTCTAGGCCGCCACGTCGAATACCTAATTGAAGTGCGCTTGGAATCTTATTCATGAACGCCTCCAATCATCTCTAGGTAGATATCCTCTAAAGAAGGGCGGGTAACAATTAACTCTGGGACTTCACCGTTAAATCTAGAAGAAAGGGATGCAACGAGGGCGGTCGGATTGTCGCTCTTTTCAGATTTGATCTGATCTCCATCGCGCCACTGCACCGTTGCTTGTGATGTTGCTCTTCCGCCAAGCTCTGCTGGAGTTGAGATCTCCACAATCACGCCCTTATTGATAACCGCAACGCGATCGGCAAGGGCTTCGGCCTCATCTAAGTAGTGGGTAGTCAATAGAATCGTTGCACCATCATTACGAAGTTGCTTGATCAAAGACCAAAAGGCTCGACGTGCTTCAGGATCAAAGCCGGTAGTTGGTTCATCTAAAAAGATCAGTTCAGGGTTTCCAATAATTCCTAATGCCACATCTAATCTGCGGCGTTGACCGCCTGAAAGGTTTCGAATTAAGGCGCTTTCCTTCTCTTTCAAACCGACAGAGTGAATGACTTCTTCTACATCACGTGGGTTTGAGTAGTAACCGCTGAAGTGGTTAATGGTTTCAAAGACAGTCAGATCGCCAGCATCGGAAGAGCTCTGCAAAACGATACCGATGCGGTTTCGCCATTCTCGAGATTGGTGGCCCTTTGTATTGGGATCAAAGCCCAAGACCGAAACAGAGCCAGAATCACGAACTCTGAAACCTTCAAGGATTTCAACCGTTGTTGTTTTGCCTGCGCCATTAGGCCCAAGGATTGAAAAGATTTCACCCTGCTCAATTGTGAGATCTACACCGCGCACGGCATGAACATCACCGTAACTTTTAGTGAGGCCTTTTACTTCGATGAGGCTCATGAGACAACTTTACTATGCGAAAATAAGGCTGTGAGCCCCCGTAGAAACTACCCAAAGAAGCGCCAAAAGCCTGAAGAGCCGCGTGAAATCAATATCGCCTCTACAGGTGAAAGCGTTGAAGAGCACAATGATGGCGTTTACATCGTTCGTCGCTTAACGGGTTCAGGTTCTACCAAGCCATATCGATGCCCTGGTTGCGATCAATTGATTCCTTTAGCAACACCCCATGTTGTTGCTTGGAAAGAGTATGACGAGGATGGCCGACGTCATTGGCATACCGCCTGTTGGGCAAAGAAAGATAAGCGCCGTCCAAATACAGAGCGAACTAGAAACGCTCCACGCTTTTAATTCAGTGCTATTTCTTTGTGACTAACCTAAGCGACCTTTTAATAAACGTGAAGCTCTCACGATTAGTCGATCTGTTCCAGCGGTGCGCTTGAAACTCAAAATCTTGAGCGGAAGATTAACCCGAGTTCTTACAACGGTGCGGGCGTAGGTGTACTCCAACAAACCTTCTGGTCCATGAATACGGCCATAACCACTGTCCTTAACTCCACCGAATGGAACTGAGGAGATAGCTGCAAATGAAAATGTTGAGTTGATTGCAACCATTCCGCAGTGCAGTTGAGATGCGATCTTCTTGCCTTGTCGCTTGGACCAGATATTTGCACCTAAGCCATATCGAGAATCATTGGAAAGTGCGATCGCTTCCTTCATTGATTTCACGCGATTAATAATGATGATTGGTCCAAAGGTCTCTTCACGAACTGCTGAAGAGCTTTCAGGAACATCGACCAAAATAACTGGCTGCACAAATGGTTCTTGAACTGATTTCATACTGCCATAGGCAAACTTTCCACCATCTTTAATGGCGGCCTTAATGTGTGATGTTATGACACCTATTTGTGAGGGCATGGTTGATGCACCGTAATTGCCTTCGCCTGGCGCGCCAGCCTTTAGGGTTGATGCCAAAGCGATCGCCTTTTCAATAAATAGATCTGCAACCTTTTCATCAACGTATACACGCTCAGCACCGATGCATGATTGACCGGCATTAGCCATTGCAGACCAGATAGTCGCATCTACTGCGCGATCTAGATTGGCATCAGAGGCAACGATTACGGGATCCTTACCACCGCACTCCAGCACAACAGGTGTCATTTGTGTCGCACACGCTGCTGCAACTAACTTTGCGGTGCGGGTTGATCCTGTAAAGGAAAGTTTGTTGATTGCAGATGTGCACAGCGCGTTTCCAGTCTCGCCTAATCCTGTGATCGTCGTAAAGATTCCAGCAAATGGTGCAACTGCATTAAAGCTCTCATCCATCCACATTCCAACGCCGGGTGTGTACTCGCTTGGCTTAAAGACAACGGTATTTCCAGCAGCTAACGCATAAGCGATAGAACCAATAGGGGTAAAGATCGGGTAGTTCCAAGGGCCAATTACTCCGACTACACCCAATGGAGATCGTTCTACCGTTGCGGACATATTGGCCATTAATGCACCTGGTGCACGATGAGATGTGCGCATTATGTCTTCAGCGTGACGTGCTGCCCAACCAATGTGGTTTACAGCGTTTGCTACCTCTAACCGCGAATCACTCAGTGGCTTGCCTGTTTCCAGCGAAATTAACTGGGAAATCTGTTCAATATTGTTAATAATGTAACTGCTCCATGCGAGCAAAGTTTTCTTACGGCCACTAAACCCAAGTTTAACCCAACTATCAGATGCTTCGCGTGCCTGAGTAACAACTGCAGCGACCTCTTTAGCGGTGAAGATTGGGTAACGCCCAATTACCTCGCCATTTGATGGATTCAATGAGTTAAATGTTTTTGCCATGTCATTAAGCCTAGCTGTGTATGGATAGGATTTGAAGCATGATGCAGACCGTACGTCCTAGCAGTGTCTTTGACGCGACCAGAACTGCATTTCATGTACATACTGAAGATGGAGTAGATCTGATCGGCGAGGTTGCCGCTCCTTTGGGTCCTTCAAAAGGTGCGATTTTATGCTTGCATCCACTGCCTACCGCCGGCGGAATGATGGATAGCCATGTCTATAAAAAGGCAGCCAATCGTTTGCCTGCAATGGCCGGAATCACTGTCGTTCGATTTAATACACGGGGAACTACGAGCGAGGCAGGAAGTAGTACGGGTCAGTTTGATAATGGTGTTTCAGAACGCTTCGATGTTGAAGCGATGTTGCGTTACTGCTTTGATGAATTAAAGCTTGAGAATGTATGGGTTACAGGTTGGTCTTTCGGCACCGATCTTGCCTTGCAACATGCAAAAGATCCTCGACATAAAGGATTGATTTTGCTGAGCCCGCCTCTGCGAACTACAACCAATGAACAGTTGATGTATTGGAATACCGATTCGCGACCAATCACAGCGCTAGTTCCCGAGCATGATGATTACTTGCAACCAGCAGCTGCGCGTGAGAGATTCTCGGTTGCACCTTCAGTAAAGATCATTGCCGTGGATGATGCCAAGCACTTATGGGTGGGAGAGCCCGCGGTGCATCGCGTTTTGTCAGAGATAGTCTCGATAGTTACAGGTGTTCCAACAACACTTCCGCTTGAGTTTTAAGCGTTATTTGCGCGCGGAATAACCACTTCATCCAGGATCAGGATGATTGAGGCTGCTACAGGCACTGCAAGCAAACCTCCCACCAATCCTAGTAATGAAGAACCAATCAATGCAGCGATGATTGTGACTGCGCCAGGCACAGACAAGGTGCGCTTCATGATTCGTGGTGTGACTACGTAGTTTTCAATTTGTACATAAACAACATATGCGACGAAGGCAATTAATCCGATTACCCACGATTGGGTCAGAGCGATCAAGGTAAAGATTCCGCAACCGATGAAGTGTCCAATAAGCGGAATTAGGGCTGCAACAAGCACAATCATGCCGATAGCGATTGGAGAAGGAAGTCCCAGGATTGTTCCCAAAATAACCACAAACACCGCGGCCATCGCTGCGATCAATATCTGGCTACCAACAAAGGATCCAACTCGCGCGATAACAGCATGTGTCAGCAAGCCAACACGGTCACGACGGCTAGCTGGAACCAAAGAAAGTCCTAGATCGATCGCTTGAGGCAAGGAAGTTATGAAGTACAAGGTTAAAACTAAAATAGTTAACGCGGTGAAGAAACCTGACAGTACAGATTTACCCACACCGATAACTCCACCAAAGGTTGAGATCAGCAGTGTTCCATCAGAGGTAATTGACTTCAAGCGCTCCTGCAAAGTATCAATCAATCCATACTGAGTATTGAGCTGATTAATGGTTTCATTCTTCATGAGATCTTGTAGAAGCTGTGGTGCATTCTCAATCAAATGCGTTCCCTGACTAATGACAGGGGGAACAACTACCAATGAAAAGAAAATTACAAAGAGAATTACAGATGAAAAAATCACAGTTACAGCGGCGCTGCGAGACAAGTTTCTCTTCTTCAACGCTTCAACTGCAGGGTTTAAGCCGGTAGCTAGAAATAGCGCGATTAAAATCAATACAAAGATCTGGCTAACACTTGCTAATGCGCGCATCAAAACGATCGCGGTGAGAGCGCCTAAGGTTGCAATAAAACCAAAGTAAAAGGGGTGAGCACGATTAATTGGCGCTCCCATGGTTCCGTAGTTAGCGGCGACCTTTTCTGCCTTAGGTGGTCGAGTTGCTGCCTTCTTAATACGCTCTGAAATAGCCATAGGGACATTCTAAAGTGCATAGATCACTCTTATTGAGACGTGGTGTTCATGTTCCTGACTCATTTATACGAGAGAATACCGACCATGGCGTTGCGCATTACAGGCTTAGGCGAGGAGATCGCAGCTGTTACTGGCCTGCCCTGGCACTTGCCCTTGGAGGAGTGGCCTGAAGATCCAGCGCTTGCTGAAAAGCGCGGTATTTCGCGACATATTGTGCGTTTAGTCCGTGCCAGCAATGACCCCGATGCAGAGGTTTATGCGGTTAAAGAAACGGTTTCTGAGTTTGCAAATCGTGAGTACAAAATTCTTCGCGAACTGTCACATCTGAATGCACCGTGTGTGGAGCAAGTGGCGGTGGTTGAAGGTCGAATCGATGCAAATGGTGAAGAGCTTCCATGTGCGATCGTTACCCGTTTTCTTCCTTACTCACTTCCATATCGTGTTCTTTTGTCAGGCGCAGTTACTGCTCACGAAATAACCACTATGGCAAGTGCGTTGGCATTGCTCTTAGTTCGATTGCACCTTCTAGGTTTTTGGTGGGGAGATTGCTCGCTCTCAAATACCTTGTTCCGTCGTGATGCGGAAGGTTTTGCCGCTTACCTGGTGGATGCTGAAACGGGTGAGTTTCAGAAGTCACTCAGCGATGGACAGCGCGAACATGATTTAGAGATCGTTCACTTCAACGTTGCAGCCGAGTTGGAAGACCTTGCACTTTCAGGAGTTCTTTATCCAGGAATGGATCCAGTTCGTGCATCAGAGGCGGTGATCCGTAGATATCGTCGTATTTGGGCAGCTCTAAAGGAAAGACAACTTCTAGATCCCAAGGATCGCCATGCAGTAGAACGCGCTATGCGCCAACTTCACGATTTGGGATTTGCGGTTGAAGAAGTCGCAATCACTATTGATGGTGATACACAAATGATCTCTTTCCAACCAAAGCTTGTTGCTGCTGGCTATCACTCTCAGCGATTGCGGGAATTAATTGGACTTGAAGCTGAAGAGTTACAAGCAAAGCGCCTCCTTGCATCATTTGATCGATACAACGCGCGTGAAAACACTTTTGGGATTCCAATTCAGGAAATGGCTAAGAAGTGGATTCAGGAAGTTTTTGAGCCAGTAATCAATCGAGTTCCTGATCACATGCGGGGTCGAGTTGAGCGGGCTCAGATGTTCCACGAAATCCTTGAAAATCGCTGGTATTTGAGTGAAAAAGCAGGGTATGACGTGGGACTTGAAGCCGCTACAGATAATTACTGCGCTGAAATCTTGCCGCTACGCCGTGACTCAGGCGTTGACATAGTTGTTGAATAGATAGGATGGCAACATGAGTTTGCCTCCTAACTTTGGACAAGCCTTTGATCTAAGTTCTTTAACTAAACCAAAGGTAGATCCCTCTGTTCCAATGCCAGGCATCGAGGTTTCAGTCGAAAACTTAAGCAGTGACATCCTTCCCTTATCTTTAGTTCGTCCTGTAATTGTCTTGATGTGGTCATCACGCTCACCTGAATCAGTTGAGATGGTTAAGGTTCTTGGAAAACTTGAATCTGAGTACAAAGAGGCTTTTGCTTTGGCACGAGTCGATATTGAAGTCCATCCACAAGTTGCTCAAGCCTTTCAAACTAAATCAATTCCATACGCCGTTGCAATAATCGCTGAACAAATGGTGCCTTTGTTTGAACAGTCTTATCCAGAAGCCCAGGTACGAATGGTGCTTGATAAGGTTTTAACTCTTGCATCAGAGCAAGGTGTCGGAGCCGCTCCAGTTGAACAGATGGAAGCTGAAGAGATCGAAGCCATGGAGGCTCTTGAGGCCGGAAACTTTGTCGTAGCAGAGGCTGCATACAAGAAGTGGTTGGCACGTAAGCCAGCAGAAAACCTAGCCAAACTTGGATTGGCGCAAACTCAGTTGCTGATTCGCACCGAAGGTTTAGAGCTCAATGCCGTTCTTGATGAATCCACCAAGAACCCAAGTGACATAGCTCTGCAATTAAAAGCAGCTGATGTTGAAATCGTTAATGGTGGTGTTGAGGCTGCATTTACCCGTTTACTTCACGCTGTGCGTGCGACATCGGGGGATGATCGTACAAAGGTTAAGGATCACCTACTCAATCTCTTTGCCTTGGTTGATCCAAGTGATCCACGTCTGGTGGCGGCTCGTAAAGAGCTTGCCAGTGCGTTGTTTTAATGAAGACTCTCACAACTGATCGCGAATTAAACCTACTTAAAGCTTTATTTTTCCTTTTCGGAATCCAAATTATGTCCTGGGTTCCACGTTTTCCTGAAGTAAAAGCGAACTTACAGCTATCTAACGGACAGTTCGGTTCGCTACTTAGCCTTGGTTCCATCGGAAACCTTACTTCCTTGTTAATCGTAGGACATTTGGTGCATAAGTTTGGCGCACGACAGATCATGCAAATCGCTGCTGTGGCAATGGCGATCAGCTTAAGTTACCTGACACACAGCACCTCTAGTCTGCTTTTCTTTATTTTCATTGTTATGCAGGGTGCATCTATCTCTGCTTTTCATATCTGCATAAACTCACAAGGCTTTCACTTTCAAGACAGAACCAAACGTCAGGTAGTCACTTTGCTCAGTGGTTTCTGGAGCAGTGGAGCTTTGATTACATCAATTTTGGCTGGATTCATGGTTGATCGTGTAGCGCTCGGTACTTACTCAAACGTCTTAGCAGTCATCTGTCTTGTTGCGATGTTGTACATAATTAATGAACTTGCACCTAATCTAGTCAAAGCAAACACAAATCCAGAGTCAGATCATCGTGCTCGAGATATGTTCAAGGGTTTTAAAATCGATGGTTTAGTTTCTGGCGGATTGCTCTGTGCGATTATGTTGGAGTTTGCAATCGGTGACTGGGCGGCAATTTTTGTAAAAGAGGATATGGGGGTCAAGGGAGGAATCAATACCTTGCCATATATTCTCTTCACGCTTGCGATGATTGTAGGACGTCTAAACCTTCATAAATTGTTAGAGCGTTTCTCGATTCATGAGCTTGCGGTCAAAGCTTCATTAATCTCAGGTCTCTCTTTTATCGCCGGAATTCTCGGAGTTACTCTGACCGGAACATCCAATAAGACACTTGTCATTGTCATTCTTTCAATAAGTTTCACTATTGCTGGGTTGGGCTCATCATTCCTTGGGCCATCAGTGATGAACGCAGCGAATACACGCTCAAAATTCCCATCTAGCGTGGTTATTGGCCAGATCGGTGTCATCAATATTTCATTGGTTTTTGCCGTGCGCTGGGTAATTGCTTGGACAGCTCAGGCAACTTCACTGACCTTCGCACTTCTTATTCCAGCGGTCATGTTGTTGACCGTTCCATACTTTGCGAAGATCTTTAAGAACGCTTAAACCACACCGTTGCTAGCGGAGGAATTCGCACAGAAGCAATTTGAGATGGACCAACAATCAGTTGCTCATTTGAAACACCGCTACCGCCATAGGCGAGATCATCGGTATTGAGTACCTCGCGCCAGATTCCTGCATTAGGAAATGGAAGTTGGTAATTTTCGTGGGGGACAGGGGAAAAGTTAGTAACACTAACAATTGATGAAGCGTTGTCATCCCAACGAGCAAAGGCCACAACATTTGCCGCACCATCATTGCCAACCAGCCAAGTAAAACCTTCTGGGTTTGTATCTTTTTCCCACAAGGCAGGGGTTGATCTGTAAATGGAATTCAACTCAGCGACTGTTTTCTGGACGCCTTGATGCTCGGCATATTCAGTCAGGTACCACTGCAAACCAGCACTTTCATTCCACTCATCATTTTGAGCGAACTCGCTTCCCATAAATAGCAACTTCTTGCCGGGGTGTGCCCACATAAATCCATACAGTGCTCTCAGTGTTGCAAGCTTTTGCCAACGATCTCCTGGAAACTTATTAACCAGCTGACCCTTGCCATGGACAACCTCATCATGTGACAAAGGAAGCATGAAGTTCTCGCTCCATGCATACAGAATCGAAAAAGTTATTTCGTTGTGGTGATAGACCCGATGAATTGGCTCGTGCGATAAGTATTGCAAGGTGTCATGCATCCAACCCATGTTCCACTTGAATCCAAAACCAAGTCCACCACCTGATGTATCGCCTGTAACACCAGACCAGGCGGTTGATTCTTCAGCGATCATCATGATGCCGGGGTGAGTTTTATAGGCTGTAGAAGTGGCTTCTTGCAGAAGCTGGACCGCTTCAAGGTTTTCACGACCACCATGCTTATTGGGGAGCCATTGACCTTCTTCGCGCGAATAATCCAAGTACAACATTGATGCAACGGCATCGACTCTCAGGCCATCGATATGAAACTCGGTTAGCCAGTACAAGGCGCTGGCAACAAGAAAGTTTCGGACCTCGTTGCGTCCAAAGTTAAAGATCAATGTTCCCCAGTCAGGGTGTTCACCTAAACGAGGGTCAGCATGTTCATATAGGGCGGTTCCATCAAACTTTGCCAATGCCCATTCATCCTTTGGAAAGTGGGCAGGAACCCAATCCAAGATGACTCCGATTCCTGCGTTGTGCAGTGCATCAACCAAAAACTTAAACTCATCTGGCGAACCGAAACGTGAAGTCGGCGCAAAGAAAGAAGTGACCTGATAACCCCACGATGGACCATATGGATGTTCTGTTACCGGTAAGAACTCAACGTGGGTAAATCCTTGTTGCTGAATGTATTGGACTAGCTCTGTTGCGAGATCCTTGTAACTTAGACCGATCTTCCATGAGCCAAGATGAACTTCATATACCGAGACCGCTGAACGCCATGGCTGAAATTGCGAGCGTTGTTGAATCCATGCGCTGTCATTCCATACATAGTTGGTCTCTTCAACGATTGATGCCGTCAGCGGTGGAATCTCTGTTGCACGCGCCATTGGATCTGCATGATCAACCCAGCGACCGTCGATTCCACAAACTGCGAACTTATATTTTGTTCCCACACCAATATCTGCAACAAAGATCTCCCAAATACCCGATGAACCAATTCGATGCATCTTGTGAGAGTTGCGATCCCAGTAGTTGTGGTCGCCAATTAAAGAGACCGCTTGTGCATTAGGTGCCCAGACGGAAAAAGCAGTGCCTAGCAAGGCTCCGGCTTCATCACGCTTAACCTGTGCTCCAAGTGCCTTCCAGAGTTGCTCATGACGGCCTTCAGCGATCAAATACAGATCAAGTTCACCCAGTGATGAATGCGGGTTTAAGTAAGAGGCAGGTTGAGGATTGTTGTCATCCTGACCTTTAAATAACTTTGAAAATACGCCCACGTTAAATCTTTACCGAAACGATGTGGGCAACTTTTCCAACCGGACGGGTCGGATTGAGTGAAACGTAGGTGTGAGGGTTCCAAGTCATTGTTGAACCATCCAGCAAATCCTTTACCTCAAACTCATTGGCAGTAAATCCAAGGGCTTCCATGTTCCAGTGAACCGTGGTTCCTTGAGCAAAACTTGGATCTAGATTTACAACAACAAGAACTAAATCATTTCCTTCACGTTTTGAGTAAGCGATGATCGCATCAGAATCTGTGTCATGGAAGGTCAGGTTGCGAAGGCGTTGCAAAGCGGGGTGTGCTTTACGTATTGCATTGAGCTGAGCAATGAATGGAGCAAGGGTCAAGCCCTTCTTGCTCGCACCATCCCAATCGCGAACCTTGATCTCATACTTTTCTGAATCCATGTACTCCTCGCCGCCTTCCTTGAAGGCACGATGTTCATACAGTTCATACCCTGCATACATTCCCCATGAAGGTGTCAAAGTTGAAGCCAGCACCGCACGCAATGCAAACATCGCAGGATTTCCACTTTGTAGATGGAATGGATTGATATCTGGGGTATTAACCCAGAAGTTTGGCCTGAAGAATGCACTAGTTCCTTGTGCAACTTCACGTCCGTATTCAGTGAGCTCCCACTTGCTGGTTCGCCATGTGAAGTATGTATATGACTGGTGGAAACCTGCTTTGCCAAGCGCATGCATCATTGCTGGACGGGTAAATGCCTCAGCTAAGAAAACGACTTCTGGGCTCTCTTTGTACACAATAGCCAGCAAGTCCTGCCAGAAGTGGACTGGCTTGGTGTGTGGGTTATCAACTCTGAAGATTTTGACACCCTTTGAGACCCACAAACGAATAACTCGCAAAACCTCATTGCGAATTCCTTCGTAATCATCATCAAAGTTAATGGGATAAATATCTTGATACTTCTTTGGAGGATTCTCGGCGTAGGCGATAGTTCCGTCAGCGCGCTTGTTAAACCATTCTGGATTGCTCTTTACCCATGGATGATCAGGTGATGTTTGTAGCGCTAAATCCATCGCAACTTCAAGACCCTGCTTACCTGCAGCTTTAACAAAATCCTCAAAATCCTTCATCGTTCCCAAAGCTGGATTAATTGCATCATGTCCGCCATCAGAGTTTCCGATCGCCCATGGGACACCGCAATCATCCGGCTTTGCATCTAAGGTGTTGTTCTTACCTTTGCGGTGTGCAATTCCGATGGGATGAACTGGTGGAAGATACAAAACATCAAATCCCATTGCAGCAACGCCGGCCAATCGTTTTGTCGCGGTCGCAAATGTTCCACTGACGACTGAGCCATCTGGATTTCTAATGGCACCTTCGCTGCGAGGAAAAAACTCATACCAAGATCCGACAAGTGCACGATCTCTATCTGCGCGTACCGGATACTTTTCTGATTCACCACTAACAGTTCGGTATTGCGAGGTACTCGAAGCTTTGACTACAAAGTAGAAATCACCTTCAGCTGGAACTGTGAACTGACCTTCATATCGATCTGTACCTGGCCAGCGCTGAATCAAGGGCTGACAATCAACCATCTTCTCTTTAGCGTTGTATAAACAAACTTCGGCCGTAAGTGTTTCATGACCTTCAATAATGATTGTTGCTGAGACTGCGATGCTTTCTTGTGCAATTGCCTTTACCGCAACAAATTCTCCCCCGAAGTAAACTGCGGGGGAGATATCTGTGATTGGAATTCTGGAGATCAACCTGAGCCTTCTGTATTGCCAGCATCTGCAGCTGAGACATCATGGATACGATACTTATCCATTGCCTGCGTGACAATGCTTTGCTTGATTTCTCCTTGGTTACAAAGTTGCTGCAACACGGCAATTGCGATCGATTCTCCATCAACCTTAAAGTGGCGACGAAGCGCACCGCGAGTGTCAGAAAGGCCAAAGCCATCTGTGCCCAATGAGTAGAACGGTTGCTCAACCCATGGTGCAACCTGATCCTGAACTGCGCGCATGAAATCGCTTACCGCAACCACAGGTCCCTTTGTGTGGGCTAACTTCTTAGTGATGTAAGCGCTGCGACGATCCGTTGGATTAAGCAGGTTGTGGCGATCGGTTTCAAGACCATCTCGACGTAGCTCATTCCACGAGGTCACAGACCATACTGAAGCATTAACGCCCCAGTCATCTGCAAGAAGTTGTTGAGCCTTCATAGCCCAATTAACGCCAACACCTGATGCCAGGATCTGTGCGTTCTTCTTACGTGAAGCCTTAGCAGGGGAGTACAAGTAGATTCCCTTGAGCAATCCATCGACATCTAGATTTTCAGGCTCTGCTGGATGCACATATGGCTCGTTGTAAACGGTGAGGTAGTAGAAAACGTTTTCGCTATTTTCACCATACATACGACGAAGACCATCTTTAACAATGTGTCCCAGCTCGTAAGCAAATGCTGGATCGTATGAAACAACCGCTGGATTAGTTGCAGCAAGGAGATGTGAGTGACCATCTTCATGTTGCAAACCTTCTCCGTTAAGAGTTGTACGGCCTGCAGTAGCACCGATAACAAATCCACGAACCATTTGATCCGCCGCTGCCCAGAATGCATCTCCGGTGCGTTGGAAACCAAACATTGAGTAGAAAATATAAATAGGAATCATCGGTTCATCATGTGTTGAGTACGAGGATCCAACTGCAGTGAATGAAGCTACAGAGCCCGCCTCATTAATTCCTTCATGCAAAATTACGCCATCAGTTGCCTCTTTGTAAGACAACATCAATTCACGATCTACTGATGTGTACTGCTGACCATGTGGTGAGTAAATCTTTAGTGTTGGGAACAGCGAATCCATACCAAATGTTCTTGCCTCATCAGGAATGATTGGTACAAAGCGCTTGCCAATATTTGGATCCTTAATTAAATCTTTGAGTAAGCGAACAAAGGCCATGGTTGTCGCAACTTCTTGATGGCCAGATCCGCGCTTGACTGGTTCGTACGCCTCATCTCCGGGAGGTTGTAATGGCTTAGAGACAGTACGACGACGTGGAATCGAACCACCGAGTGCTTGGCGACGCTCTGCCAGGTATTTC
>CAYNYE010000009.1:0-14504 GCA_964401345.1 uncultured Candidatus Planktophila sp. | reverse complement strand
GATGTCTTCATTGTGCAAACCTACCAAGAGTTCTATTACGCTTCAGGGTATGAGCACACTAAAGATTTCTGATGGCGTTGTTAAAGATGAGGTACTAGTCCTTGGACTTGCTTCGACTAGTTCAAAGGGCGGACTCGCCATTGAAACAGGCGAAATGGCAATTGACACCAAGACGGTCCTTGCACAGTTAGTTGACATGGGCGCCACTGGAAAAGCAGATGAGGTAATCAAGGTTCCTGGAACCCACGTACGTTTATTGGTATTCACCGGCCTTGGAAATAAGTCTGCCCAGTACTCACATGAAAATCTTCGTCGCGCAGCCGGTGCAGCATCACGCGCCTTAGCAGGAAACACATCTGCAACATTTTCATTGCCAGCAAAGACACTCGCTGAAGTTGCAGCGGTCGCAGAAGGTGCAGCACTTGGCGCATACTCATTCACTGAATTCCGCGGATCAACAAAGGCTGATTTCAAAGCACCGCTGAAGACAATTACGATTCATTCAAAGCTTGCTTCATCTGCAGATGCAAAAGCAGCGCTCTCTCGTGCTGCCGTAATTGCGAAATACACATATTTAGTCCGCGATCTGATCAACACTCCCCCAAGTCACTTAACACCTGATTCATTCACCAAAAAAATGGCGGCGGTTGTAAAAGCTGCAGGTGGCGCTAAATCTGGTTTGAAGGTTCAGATTTGGGATGAGAAGCAGTTAAAGTCTCAGGGCTTCGGTGGAATTATTGGCGTCGGCCAGGGTTCAGCAAATCCACCCCGTTTACTTCACATCTCATATACACCTAAAGGAAAGCCAGTAAAGCGTTACGCATTTGTTGGCAAGGGAATTACTTTTGACACAGGTGGCTTAGCTCTCAAGCCTGCTGCAGGTATGGAGGCGATGAAATCAGACATGAGCGGTGCCGCAGCGGTTAGTGCTGCTGTGGTTGCAATCGCAGAGTTAAAGTTAAATGTCGCAATCGATGCGTGGGCGCCACTTGCTGAAAATATGCCAAGTGATACCGCTACTCGTCCAAGTGACATCATCACAATCTTTGGCGGAAAAACAGTTGAAGTTCTGAACCCAGATGCTGAAGGTCGTTTAGTTCTTGCCGATGCTTTGATGAAGGCGCAGAGCTCGAAGAACAAACTGGATGGAATTATTGATGTCGCAACTTTGACAGGTGCACAGGTTGTAGCTCTTGGAACTCGCACGAGTGCGGTTATGACCAACAATCCCGAGTTCAGCGATGCATTCATGAAGGTAACCGCTCTCAGCGGTGAGCAGTTCTGGCCAATGCCACTTCCAGAGGAGCTTCGCGCCTCGCTAGATTCTCCTGTCGCCGATCTTGCCAATATTGGCGATCGCATGGGCGGAATGTTGGTGGCAGGTCTGTTCTTGAAGGATTTCGTCTCTCCTGAACTTCCTTGGCTCCACTTGGATATTGCTGGTCCGGCCTACAACGAGGCAAAGCCTCATGGCTACACCCCGGTGGGTGGAACCGGCATCTCTTTGCGCTCACTTGTGACATTGGCTGAGCAGGGGTAGCCCCGAACTTTGCATTGGGAAGTTTCACCCTCTTTGGGGCAAGATAGGCACCTAGCCCGCGTGGGCGCATGAAGGGAGCCGTTTAGTGTCTCAATTTGATCTCGTCATCCTTGGTGGAGGTAGTGGTGGTTATGCCGCCGCTCTTCGTGGCGCGCAGTTGGGCTTAAGCGTTGCCCTAATCGAAGCGGACAAGGTCGGTGGAACATGTCTTCACCGTGGCTGTATTCCAACAAAGGCTTTGTTGCACGCAGCTGAGATCGCAGATGGTGCTCGCGAAGGCTCACACTTCGGCGTGAAATCTACTTTTGATGGCATTGATATGGCAGGCGTCAACACTTACAAAGATGGAGTCATCAATAAACTTCATAAGGGATTAGCTGGCCTCGTAAAGTCTCGCAACATTACTTACGTCGAGGGTTACGGAAAGCTTGTCGCTAAAGACACTGTGGAAGTAAATGGAGTTCGCTACACAGGAAAGAATGTAATTCTTGCAACCGGTTCATATGCAAAGAGTTTGCCCGGCCTTGAAATCGATGGCGAAAAGATCATCACATCTGATCATGGAACCAAAATGTCTTACGTTCCAAAGAGCGTAATCGTTTTGGGTGGCGGAGTTATCGGTTGTGAGTTTGCATCTGTATGGAAGTCTTTCGGCTCAGAGGTAACAATTATTGAAGGCTTGCCTCACTTGATCGCTCTTGAAGATGAATCATCAAGCAAGCAGCTCGAGCGCGCATTCCGCAAGCGTGGAATCAACTTCGAATTAGGCGTGCGTTTCCAATCAGCAGTAAAGACCGCTGAAGGCGTAACCGTCACTCTTGAAGATGGAAAGACATTTACCGCTGAAATTCTTATGGTCTCTGTCGGACGTGGACCAGTATCTGCAAACATTGGTTATGAAGAACAAGGCATCGCGATGGATCGTGGTTACGTTCTAGTCGATGACAAGTGCCGCACCAATGTTCCAGGAATTTGGGCCGTGGGCGATTTGATTCCTACATTGCAATTAGCGCATGTTGGTTTTGCTGAAGGAATTTTGGTTGCCGAGGAGATTGCAGGATTGAATCCTCGTCCAATTAATTACGACGGCATCCCTCGCGTTACATACTCAGATCCTGAGGTCGCATCTGTTGGCTTAACAACAGCAGAAGCGAAAAAGCGTGGACATGATGTGGTTGAACTTACCTACGACTTAGCTGGAAATGGCAAGGCGCAGATTCTCAACACTGCAGGTTCAATCAAGTTAGTCGCGCAAAAGGATGGCCCAGTTCTCGGAGTCCACATGGTTGGTGCTCGCGTTGGTGAACTTCTTGCAGAAGCAGAATTGATTTACAACTGGGAGGCTCGCGCAAGTGATGTCGCTCCTCTGATCCATGCCCACCCAACACTGTCAGAGGCGATGGGCGAAGCTCATATGGCACTTGCAGGCAAACCGCTTCACGCACACGGATAACCAAGGAGAGAAATAGATGACATTCTCAGTAACGATGCCAGCACTTGGCGAGAGCGTTAGCGAAGGCACAGTCACTCGTTGGTTAAAGGCCGAAGGTGATCATGTAAATGTTGATGAGCCACTTCTAGAAGTTTCGACCGACAAAGTTGATACAGAGATTCCATCACCAGTTTCAGGAACTCTTCAAAAGATTGTTGTGCAGATTGATCAAACCGTTCCAGTTGGAGCAGAGCTTGCAATCATCGCCGACGGTGCCGCTGCATCTACACCAGCACCTGCGGCACCAGTTGCTGCACCTGTAGTTGAAACACCTGCACCTGCGGCACCAGTTGTTGCAGCACCTGTCACCCCTCCCCCAGCACCTGCTGCACCAGCAGCACCGGCTTCAACTGGTGCGGGAACTGTCATCACAATGCCTGCACTTGGCGAGAGCGTTTCTGAAGGAACGGTCACACGTTGGCTTAAGAATGTTGGAGATTCAGTTGCAGTTGATGAAGCCTTGCTAGAGGTTTCAACTGACAAGGTTGATACGGAAATTCCTTCACCTGTTGCAGGAACTCTTCTAGCTATCGATGTTGCAGTTGATACAACTGTGCCAGTCGGTGCACGTCTTGGATTAATCGGTGCCGCAGGAGGAGCGGTTGCTGCTCCGGCAACACCAGCACCTGTTGCACCTGTTGCGGCGCCTGTAGTTGCTGCTCCGGTTACTCCTCCTCCAGCACCTGTTGTTGCAGCTCCAGTAACTCCGGCTCCAGTCACACCACCTCCTGCGCCAGCTGCATCTGCAGCTCCGGTTTCACAACCTGCAGATGCGTATGTCACTCCCCTAGTTCGCAAACTTGCATCAGAGCTTGGCGTCAATCTTGCTCAGGTAAAGGGAACAGGAATTGGCGGAAGAATTCGTCGCGAAGATGTTGAGGCATTAGCCCGACCTGCAGCACCAGCTGCATCAACTGCGGTTGCATCAACTCCATCAGCGGCAAAGCCACCTGTTGTAGCTGTTTCGCCATTACGTGGAACAACAGTCACCATGTCTCGACTTCGCAAAGTTATTGCAGCTCGCATGGTTGAATCACTTCAGGTGAGTGCTCAACTAACAACAGTTGTTGAAGTTGATGTTACAAAGATTGCACGTCTTCGTGATCGCGCGAAGGCAAGTTTTGAGGCACGTGAGGGTGTGAAGCTTTCATTTCTTCCATTCTTTGCAGTTGCAGTATGCGAAGCACTGAAGCAACATCCAGTGCTCAACTCTTCAGTTGAAGGCGATCAAATTACTTATCACGGTGCCGAGCACCTAGGTATCGCTGTTGATACAGAACGCGGGTTGCTAGTACCTGTTATCGCAAATGCTGGTGATCTCAATATGGGTGGAATTGCTCGCAAGATCTCAGATCTTGCTGCGCGAACACGTGATAACAAGGTGACACCTGATGAGTTAGGTGGTGGAACTTTCACTTTAACAAACACAGGTAGCCGTGGCGCTTTGTTTGATACTCCAATCATCAATCAACCACAGGTTGCAATTCTTGGACTTGGCGCAGTAGTAAAGCGTCCAATGGTTGTTCG
Organism: uncultured Candidatus Planktophila sp.; assembly: GCA_964401345.1. Classification (GTDB taxonomy): domain Bacteria; phylum Actinomycetota; class Actinomycetes; order Nanopelagicales; family Nanopelagicaceae; genus Planktophila. The sequence continues at coordinate 9,945 of CAYNYE010000009.1, read as the reverse complement.
CGGTGAAGATGGCGGAGAAACTATCGCGATCCGTTCCATGGTTTACCTCGGTTTGTCCTACGACCACCGGGTTGTAGATGGAGCAGATGCTGCACGATTCTTGGTCACCTTGAAGGAACGCCTAGAAGGTGGCGCTTTCGAATCCGATTTGGGTCTCTAACACTCCATGTCCGTACCACAACGCATTGCGATAACTGGTGCATCAGGCTTAATTGGTACCGCGCTGGTGGGCCATCTCAAGGCAGAAGGTCACACCGTTCAGCGTTTAGTACGCAGAACTCCTGTTGGTGCCGATGAGGTTCAGTGGGATCCGCAAACTGGTTTTGTAGATCTAGAGCCTTTGCGTGGCGTCGATGCGATCATCCACTTAGCTGGAGTTGGTGTCGGAGACAAGCGTTGGAGTAAGAAGTACAAGAGCGAAATTCTGAATTCCCGTTTATTGGGAACAACCGCCATCGCAAAGGCTGTTGCCGAGCTAAAGCCACAGGTTTTCATTTCAGCATCTGCAATCGGTTGGTACGGCGAAAGCGGTAACCGTGCGGTTGTAGAAAGCGATCGTGCCGGAGATGATTTCTTGGCCGCTGTGTGTCGCGAATGGGAAGCAGCAGCTGATCTGGCTGGTGATGTTCGCACCGTAAAGATTCGTACAGGTCTTGTTCTCGATCCAACTGGTGGTGCTCTCGGAAGAATGTTGCCACTGTTTAGATTAGGACTTGGCGGAAAATTAGGAAATGGAAAGCAGTGGTGGTCTTGGATTACCTTGCACGATCAAATTCGCGCAATTGATTTTGCTCTTGAAAATCCAATTTCTGGGCCAGTGAATCTAACCGCACCAAATCCGGTTACTAATCAAGAGTTCACCGCAGCTTTGGCTCGTGCCATGCATCGTCCAGCATTATTTCCTGCGCCAGCAATCGCTCTAAAGATTGCATTGGGTGGATTTTCTTCTGAGATTTTAGGATCTAAGCGAGTCATTCCACACGTTCTGCAAGATGCAGGATTTACCTGGGATTACCCGCACATTTCTGAAGCGCTAACTGCGCTCATTGAGGATTAATTGCGCCGCTAATCGACCGGAAAACAATGCGCCTTGTTGTGAAGGCACAGTTCGATGATCTCCTACAACGTACACAATCTCATCAATTTTGATGCTCTGCGTTAGCTCTCGTCCTGTTGATTGAATAGGCAGTGCTGCAGGAATCTCGTACTTCGCGATTAGCTGCCAATCATGAGTCGATACGCCCCACATGATCGATAAGTGTCTGCGTACATCAGATTCCGTTGCGCTTAAATCAGTTGTTGTTGAAACCAAATGCTGTCCAACAGGTGCGTAGGAAGATGACACATCTGAAATAACTATCGAATTAATTACTGGTCCTCGATTTTGCCCATCAACAACTAAGCGACCATTGCCAGATGGATTCTCCTGGGTTGCGTGATACCAGGTAATACACCCAGCCATTCTTGGAACCTCATTCAATCCAAGAAGCTGTGTTGCCGTTGTTGCATCAGTGGCGATGATGATGTTTTCTGCATCATAAATACCGGTTGATGTATGAACCGATGTTCCCTCAAGTCGATCTACCTGGATGCCGTAACTGATGTGCTTAATCCTTGAAGCCAGAGATTTGGAAAGTTCGGCCACGCCCTTTCGAGGGACGCCCGGTGTTCCTGACACAAAACTCTTTACAATCGATTGGCCATATCGAGCATCGACATTCTTTGGATCTGTCAGAAATACACCCTGTAAAAAGGGCCGCAAAACTCGTGTGTACACAGCACCTAAAGGCTGTAGCACCTCTTCAACTGATTGATCTTTTCTTGGGTGGCTCATCAAGAAACGAAGCAACGCCAACTTCTCCGGAATTGTTCCAGTTGCTCTGTCGAGTGCAGTCCATGGGGCCACTCGAGGATCCCCCAACGCTCTGCGATCATCCCCAAGAGCAACCTCGATAACTCGTGGTGCTGGTAGAAAATCGATCTCAGAAATCACATTTAACTCTTGAAGTGCCGGGTATTTGGAGTTGATGAGCTGAAAACCTCGATCGCAAATGAAGCCATCAATCAAATCCGAAGTAACGCGACCACCTGGACGATCCGATGCCTCAAGGACAACAACTTCTATTCCTGCATCTTGCAAGGCAATCGCTGCATTCAAGCCCGCAAGGCCTGCACCAACAACGAGGGCCTCTACTTTACTTGGCATCAGTGTTTAACTCTCGTGCTTGATCAATAATACGAGCAACTAGTAAAGCATCTTCTTTGGTAACTGGCCAACTCTTGCCATGAAGAATTGCTTCACCTACCGCAGAATAAAAGAGCGCGTAATTTCCTGAAACGCTTTCCACCAACTCCACTTCTGTGCCGCGATAAATCTGTGCAACGGAATGTGTTGGCTCTGACCAACGTCCGCCTTCGGGATACTTGCCTTGTCGCAACAAAGCTTCTTGCGGATCCAAATCATTGATTACCAAGGCGCCTTTGCTACCGAGAATTCTGATACGAGGACCTGGAGCCCCTACAACAGCACTTGCTGACAGATATGACATCACTCCACTGGTGTGGCGAAGCACCAAAACTGAATCATCATCAGCCGATCCACGAATACAACGGACGGATGCGGTTATGAGTTCAGCGTTACCAAACCAATCAATCGCTGTTGAAATTAAGTGCGGTTGAAGATCGAGCAACTGTCCCCCGCCATCCTCAGGGCTCATATTCTCCCGCCACGAATCAGGATTTAACTCAGGGCGAAATCTCTCAAAACGAGAATCCATTCTGTGAATCTCTCCCAATACACCGCTGGCCAGAACCTTCTTAATTGTCAACGCATCGCTATCCCAACGACGATTGAAAAAAGTTGTTACCGGAACACCAACTGCATCTGAGGTATTAATGATGCGCTGTGTTTCCTCAAAATTGCGACCCATCGGCTTGTCTACGACTACGGGAATCCCCGCTCTCAGTGCTGCGATCGCTTGATCAGCGTGAGCAATATTTGCCGAAGCGACTACGACTAAATCCAAATCCATTGAAACAAGTTCTTCGATGCTTGACACTACGGTTGTATGTGGAAAATCCTCAAGTGCATGAGCTTTCCGCAACTCATTCGATGTCAGAATCGCACTTACTTCATACCCGCAGCCCTTGAGCAAGGGCGCATGGAAGTAACGGCCGGCTAGGCCATAACCTGCGATTCCAACCTTCAATGCCATAGTTACGAGTTCTGCAACTTCGACGGCCACCAAACTTTTCCACCGATGTCATGAACCAAAGCAGGCACCAAGATTGTTCGAACGATCAAAGTATCCAGTAGAACACCAAAAGCGACAGCGAAGCCAAGTTCTGCAAGAAACACCAATGGTAGAACTCCAAGAACAGCGAAGGTTGCAGCCAGAACAATTCCTGCTGACGTAATGACGCCTCCAGTCACCGTTAATCCCTTGATAACACCGGCCCGAGTACCGATCTTTGCGCTTTCTTCTCGAACACGAGTCATAAGGAAGATGTTGTAATCAATTCCTAACGCCACCAAGAAGATGAAGGCAAATAACGGGAAGGAGGTATCTGCCCCCTTGAAACCAAAGATATTTTCAAATACCAACTGGCAAGCACCAAGGGTTGCAAAGAAAGAGAGAACCACGGTTCCCAACAGCAGAGCCGCAGAGAGAATGCTTCGAAGAAGCAGTCCCAAAATTAAGGTAATGAGAACCAGAACAATCGGAATAATTGTTCGGTTGTCATGTGCTGCTGACACATCTGTATCAAAGGCAACTGCGGTGCTTCCACCGACCAAAATGCTTGGATCGATAGCATGAACAGCAGCTCGAATTACAGGAATCACATCGCGAGCCTCGACCGAGTCTGGATTCAGTGCCAAGGTTGCATTCAAAATAACCTTACCGTCGACAACCTTTACTGCCGACAGTGGTTGACCTGGGATTGCTTGAGTAACGCGAGTTGGTTCTACAGATGAAACACCCTCGACATTCATCAACGCCGCTGTTACTGGATTGATTAACTCTTCGCGAACAACTACCTCGGTAGGTTGACCGGAGCCACCAGGAAAGTGTTCACCCAATAATTCAAGACCCACAACTGAATCTGGTCGCTGAGTAAATGCGTCTGCGGTTGAAAGACCTCGTGCATTTAATGTGGTTGAGAAACCAGCAAGAACAATCAAAACACCGGCTGTGATGATCCATAGTTTGCGCGGACGCTTTTCAACGGTCGAACCGATCTTCGCCCAAACACCCGTTAACTGTGTATTCACATCATCATTACGTGGAATTCGTGGCCAAAAGATCCAGCGACCAAAGGTCACAAGAAGGGCTGGAAGTAAAGTAAGAATGGTGACCATCGCTGCAGCAATACCGATTGCACCGACAGGACCAAGACCGCGGTTGCCAGATAGATCGCTGAGCAATAGAACTAATAGCGCTGAAATTACCGTTGCACCAGATGCAACGATTGGTTCAAAGACGCCCTTGTATGCGGCCTTCATGGCTTGCGCAGGATGATCGTGGTGATGCAGCTCTTCTCGATAGCGAGAAATGAGTAACAACGCATAATCTGTTGCGGCACCCAAGACCAGTACCGACAAAATGCCTTGCGATTGACCGTTCAGATCAATGAAGTCATTCTTTGTTAATAGATACACCAAACCGCCAGCGGTTGATAGCGCGATCACCGCAGAAAACAGTGGAAGAATCCAAAGCACCGGAGATCGATATACGACGATCAAAATAAGTGCAACAACACCCAATGTGGTTAGTAACAATGAGGAGTCAATTCCTTCGAAAGCTCCAAACAAATCACCAAGCAGCGCACCGATTCCAGTTACATTTGAAACAAGTCCGACACTCTTAGCAAACTCAGCTGAATCTTCACGAAGGGTTTCAATTACTTCGGGTAGCGCGGGCTTGTTGTTAGGCAGTAAGTCAGTTGCAATCTCAGATTTGAATGGAAGGTTCACCAGTAGCGCTTTGCCATCTTCTGAAGGAAAAGCAAAAATCTGCTCACCTTCAGTTAGGTACTTCGAGATTGGGACATCAGTTCCAATTATTTGCTGTGAACCTAGCTTGGCCAAATGTTCATTAAGCGCTGCAATCTTTGCGACATTTACTTCTCCGACGTACAACACCAGAGTTGGAAGGGTTTGGTTCTGATCTTGATTGAACTTCTCAATAATCTTGGAGGCCTGCGTAGATTCGGCGCTATCTGGCAAGAAAGCTGAGTTGTCATTTTCCTGAACCGTTGAGAGCTTGCCGAAAAGAGGTCCGAATACACCGCTGGCACCAAACCAAAGGAAAATCACTAATAGTGCGTATGCCAGAGGACGACGGCTCTTCTTCATGGATGTAGTGGACACGTGGGCCAACCTTTCAGCGTTTGATCGGCCTCTCAGCCCTCAATTGGTATGAGGGCAAGCCTACCTTTAGGCTATGGGTGTGCCCCTATTGGAAAGTGCCTCAGATTCAGCCATCGCCTTGTCACGCCATGGGCTAGTTGATTATCAAAAGGCGTGGGAGTCACAAAAGGCGATTCATCAGGATGTTGTCGATGGAAAGCGCCCTAATACATTGCTGCTTTTGGAGCACCCATCTGTTTTCACCGCTGGGCGTCGTACGGAGGAGTCTGAAAAACCTTCCGATGGCACTCCTGTTATCGATGTTGATCGTGGCGGCCGCATAACATGGCATGGCCCTGGCCAATTAGTGGGCTATCCGATTGTTAAGTTGATTAATCCTGCAGAACTCGTTGGCTTTGTTCGCGAAATCGAATCTGGATTAATGTCGGTGTGTTCAGATTTAGGCCTTACAACAGAACGAATTGATGGACGCTCTGGTGTGTGGGTGCGAGATGCTGCTGGTGATCGCAAGATCGCAGCAATCGGTGTTCGTGTGGCCAAGGGCGTAACAATGCATGGCTTCGCCCTGAACGTAAATCCAGATCTTTCTTCATTTAAAACCATCATTCCTTGTGGAATAGCCGATGCTGGAGTTACATCACTTGAAATCGAGTTACACCGTTCAATCACAATCGACGAAGTTGCCCCACTAGTTGAGCGACACATCTTCGAGTCTCTGAAAAGGGTGAGCGCATGACAATGGCACCAGAAGGTCGCAAGTTACTTCGAATCGAAGCTCGCAATGCGCAAACACCAATCGAACGCAAACCCGAATGGATTAAGACTCGAGCCAATATGGGTCCTGAGTACACACGGTTGCGTTCGCTGGTAAAGAGTGAAGGCCTTCATACCGTTTGCCAAGAAGCCGCCTGCCCAAACATTTTTGAATGTTGGGAAGATAAAGAGGCGACATTCTTAATTGGTGGCGATCGCTGTACTCGTCGTTGCGATTTTTGCAATATTGATACAGGAAAGCCTCTACCGATAGATCGCGAAGAGCCAAGAAAAGTGGCTGAATCTGTTAAGTCGATGGGTCTTCGTTATGCAACCATCACAGGAGTAACCCGCGATGATCTTGAAGATGAAGGATCATGGCTGTATGCCGAAACAATTCGTGCTGTACATGAGATGAATCCTGGCACCGGCGTAGAAATGCTCGCACCAGATTTCAATGCCAAGCCCGAGTTGCTAAACCCAATCTTTGAAACTCGTCCAGAGGTATTTGCACATAACCTAGAAACGGTGCCACGTATCTTTAAGCAGATTCGTCCAGCATTTACCTATGAAAAATCCCTCAAAGTCATCGGTATGGCTCAGGATTTTGGGTTGATCACTAAATCTAATTTGATTCTTGGTCTCGGCGAAACTCGTGAGGAGATCTCCCAAGCTTTGGTAGATCTCCACAACGCGGGCTGCGACTTGATCACAATTACTCAGTACCTTCGCCCTACAAATAAGCATCATCCAGTTGAGCGTTGGGTAAAGCCTGAAGAGTTTGTTGAACTTGCCCAAGAGGCTGAACAAGTTGGATTCCTCGGCGTTATGAGCGGTCCACTAGTTCGTTCCTCTTATCGCGCTGGACGTTTGTACAAGCAGGCAATGGAAAAGAAATCAGCTCGTGGCTGATCTTGTCTATCCCCCAGTAATTTCTCTGGTCAAAGGCTTTTGGAAGTATTTAGGTTTTCAATTTACATTTGAAGGCGATGAGAATATCCCACGTAAAGGTGGTGCCATTCTTGCAATCAATCATGTGAGCTACTTGGATTTTGCGATCGCAGGGACTGCTGCTTTGCCAGTTAACAGATACGTACGTTTCATGGCCAAAAAAGAAATCTTTGACAATAAGATCGCTGGACCATTGATGCGCGGAATGCATCACATCAGCGTTGACCGAGGAAATGGTTCAGCATCCTTCGTCGCTGCATTAAAGGCGTTAAAATCCGGAGAAATTATCGGAATTTTTCCCGAAGCAACTATCTCCACAAGTTTTGAAGTTAAAGGACTTAAGTCAGGTGCAGTTCGACTTGCAGCTGATGCTGGTGTTCCCATCATTCCGACAATTGTCTGGGGTGGGCAACGGGTCTACACCAAAGGGGTAAAGCCTAATTTCAAAAGAGGAAAGACTCCTGTCTTTGTATCTTTTGGTGAGGCAATTAATTACCCACAGGATGTAGATATCGAGGCAGCGACACTGCAACTCCGACAGGTAATGATCTCCATGCTCAACTCTGTCCAAGAAAATTACCCTGATAGCCATGTCGGCCAGCGTTGGGCCCCTGCTCGTCTTGGTGGAACAGCACCGGCGCCCCTAAACTAGCCACATGTTTAAGAGAAAAGCTAAAGAAAAGAAGATCAAGACTCCACGCTTTCAAACCTTCCGCGATGCGTACAAGGTAACCAAGCAGGTTAAGCCATGGATAACAATCGCCTTGCTGGCGATCTTCCTAGCTTCATGGGGAACTGGAATCGCGATTGGTGCCTCACTTGGTCACCCAATTTACTTCGCCTTCATCTTTTTTCCATTGGCACTTCTCATCACACTTTTCTTCTTTACCCGTCAAGCTGGCACCGCCGCTTACGCCTCAATTGAAGGACAGATTGGCGCAGGCGCAAGTGTGTTGATGGCAATTCGTAAGGGCTGGACAACAACTCCTGCGGTTGCGGTCGCACGAAATCAAGACATGGTGCACCGAAGTGTTGGACGTGCTGGAATTGTTTTAACTGGTGAAGGCTCAAACGCTGTTCGCCAAATGATCGCTGATGAAAAGAAGAAGACAGAACGCTTTGCTCCAGGAGTTCCAATTACAGAGATTCTCGTTGGAACCGAAGATGGACGAGTTCCAATTCAAAAACTTCAAAAGCAACTACGTCGTCTACCTAAGAAGTTAACTGCGCATCAGATGCGCGAAGTACGTGCACGCCTTAAGGCGGTTGGTGGTATGTCTATGCCAATTCCGAAGGGGCCGATGCCAACACGCGCACCAAAGATCCGTTAACTTCTCGTAAGAACTGTTCCGCTAAATCTTTCATGTAGCCCCCTGCCGTCTTCATCAAAGGTGATGGCAAAAATTACTGTAATGAGCAGGGCTGACCGGATCAATGCTTGAACAGGGGTAATCGCTTCCCCATCTGCAAAACGGATTATTTTGATTCCAAATATTCGATGGCCCAAGCTAGCACCTTGAAGTGCTGACAGTATTGCGATCTCGGCAAAAAATAGAGCTAAAACCGTCCATGATCGATTTGGGGCCATCTGCCCAATCCCACCGGCCGAGGCGGCCACGATGAAGTAACAGGCAAGCCAATCAACCATCAGCGCTGACATTCGGCGACCCAGGCTAACCCTCGTAAATTGGATGCTCATATCCCAAGCCTAACGCTGAACCCTTATAGACGTAACATGAATTTAACAAGCGGGTTATGCCAATTTCACCCTGTGGACCTAGGGTTCAACTACGTAAAAGCGCCAGAAACTCAATGATGAGGGGTCTGCGCATCACATGTGAAATTGGGAGAAGCATGTTTAAGAACGCAGCAGAGATTTTTGCTTACATCAAGAAAGAGGATGTCAAACTAGTTGATGTTCGCTTTACAGATTTGCCAGGTATTCAGCACCACTTCAACGTTCCAGTCGAATCATTTGATGAGGCTGTATTTACCGATGGGCTCATGTTTGATGGTTCCTCAATTCGAGGTTTCCAAACAATTAATGAATCAGATATGAAGTTATTGCCGGTTCCAGAGTCTGCATATATTGATCCATATCGCAAAGAAAAAACCCTCATTATTATTTTCTCAGTCCACAATCCAGTAGACAACACGCCATACAGTCGTGACCCACGTGGAGTTGTTGCACGCGCTGTTGATTACATGCGTTCACTTGGAATCGCCGACACTGCGTACTTCGCGCCGGAGGCAGAGTTCTACGTCTTTGATAGTGTTCGATTCAAGACCGGAATTAATTCAGCTGTCCATGAAATTGAGTCATATGAAGGTGCATGGAACACAGGCGTTGAGTATGACGCAGATGGAACACCTAACCGTGGTTACCGTACTCGTGTTAAGGGTGGCTACTTCCCTGTTTCTCCAACAGATCAATTTGCAGATCTACGCGATGAAATGGTGATGCAACTTGGAAAGGTTGGCTTGCTTGTAGAGCGTTCACACCACGAGGTTGGAACCGCTGGTCAAATGGAGATTAACTACCGCTTCACAGATATCTTGCACGCAGGTGATGATGTTATGAAGTTTAAATACGTCATTCGCAATACCGCATGGCAGGGTGGCAAGACTGCAACATTTATGCCAAAGCCTCTCTTTGGCGACAATGGCTCAGGTATGCACGTTCACCAATCACTATGGAAAGATGGCAAACCTCTGTTCTTCGAAGCAGGAACATATGGCGATCTTTCAGATATGGCACGTTGGTACATCGGTGGTCTTTTGAAGCATGCACCATCACTACTTGCTTTCACTAACCCAACAGTGAACTCATACCGTCGCTTGGTTCCAGGGTACGAAGCACCTGTAAACCT
>CAYNYE010000008.1:11250-14672 GCA_964401345.1 uncultured Candidatus Planktophila sp. | reverse complement strand
AGCTGGTAGCGCACCTGCATGGCATGCAGGGGGTCAGGGGTTCAAATCCCCTTAGCTCCACGTATGAATAACAACGTGAATGATGAGCGCGAGCACGCGGCATACGACTTTGCCTACGTGCAGGAAAAGTGGCTGCCTGTTTGGGATGAGCTACAACCATTTAAATCAGGTCGCGCCGATGACACACGTGAAAAGAAGTATGTCTTGGATATGTTTCCCTATCCATCAGGTGATTTACACATGGGCCATGCCGAGGCTTACGCGCTCGGAGATGTAATCGCTCGTTATTGGGCACAAAAGGGATTTAACGTCATGCATCCAATTGGTTGGGATGCCTTTGGATTACCTGCGGAAAATGCTGCCATCAAGCGAAACTCAGATCCACGTATTTGGACCTATGAAAACATCGCGGTGCAAAAAGCATCTATGCGACGTTATGCATGTTCTTTTGATTGGGATCGAGTATTCAACACATGCGATCCCGAGTACTACAAGTGGAACCAATGGTTGTTCCTCAAGTTTTACGAGCGCGGTTTGGCTTATCGTAAAGATTCAGCGGTTAACTGGTGCCCAGGGTGCCAAACAGTTCTTGCCAATGAGCAGGTAGTTGCAGGACTTTGCGAGCGATGTGATTCAACGGTTACTAAGAAGAAGTTGAATCAGTGGTACTTCAAGATCACTGATTACGCAGATCGCTTGTTAGATGACATGGCTCAGCTTGAAGGCAAGTGGCCTGACAAAGTTCTAACAATGCAGCGCAACTGGATCGGCCGTTCAACCGGTGCAAATGTTAAGTTTGAAATCGAAGGTCGTACTGAGCCGGTAACCATTTACACAACCCGTCCTGACACCCTATTTGGTGCAACCTTTATGGTTGTTGCCGTAGACAGCGAACTTGCTGCAGAGCTTGTTCAAGGCACAGGTGTTGAAGCTGAATTTTCACAGTACTTAGAAACTATTAAGGCGGCTAGCGATATTGATCGTCTAGCAACCGATCGTCCAAAGAGCGGTGTATTCCTTAATCGTTATGCAATTAACCCTGTTAATGGCGAGAAATTACCAATCTGGGCCAGTGATTATGTATTGGCTGATTACGGAACAGGCGCGATTATGGCGGTTCCGGCTCATGATCAACGTGACTTAGATTTTGCTCGCGCGATGAAACTTCCGGTGCGAGTTGTTGTCGAAACTGGAGAAGAAGATCCAAACACAACTGGTGTTGCAACTGTTGGCGATGGAAAGTTAGTCAACTCTGATCTATTGAACGGCATGAATAAAGCTGAAGCAATTGCGGCGATCAATAAGAAGCTTGAGGCTGAAGGAAAAGGTGTTGCTGCCCGTAACTATCGTTTGCGCGACTGGTTGGTCTCTCGCCAGCGTTACTGGGGTACTCCAATTCCAATTATTCACTGCCCATCGTGCGGTGAAGTTCCAGTACCTGCAGATCAACTTCCATTAACGCTGCCGGATGCTGAAGGTCTCGATCTCAAGCCAAAGGGAACATCACCTCTCGGTGCTGCAACTGATTGGGTTAATGTGAAGTGTCCTAAGTGCGCTGCAGATGCAAAGCGAGACACAGACACCATGGATACTTTTGTAGATTCCTCTTGGTACTACCTACGTTATGCGGATCCAACAAACGCCAACGAACCATTCTCAAAGAAGGATGTTGATACCTGGTTGCCAGTTGATCAATACGTTGGTGGAGTCACGCACGCGATCTTGCACCTTCTTTATAGTCGTTTCTTTACCAAGGTTTTGAACGATATGGGAATGGTTGATTTCAACGAACCATTTACACGTTTGCTCAACCAAGGAATGGTTGTCATGGATGGCTCAGCAATGTCCAAGAGCCGCGGAAACCTTGTTCGTTTATCTGATGAATTAGAAAACCATGGAGTCGATGCGATTCGATTATCAATGGTTTTTGCTGGACCACCAGAAGATGATGTGGATTGGTCTGATGTTTCACCATCCGGTTCAGTTAAGTTTTTAACCCGTGCGTGGAGACTATCGGGAGATGTAACTAGCGCAGCTGGGGTGGATTTCAGCACCGGCGATCTCGCTTTGCGCAAAGCAACACATAAGGCCTTGCATGATGCTGGTTTTGCTGTGGAGTCATTCCGTTTCAATGTCGCAGTTGCACGTGTGATGGAGCTTGTAAATGCAACTCGTAAGGCAATTGACTCAGGCTGTGGAGCTGCAGATCCTGCGGTTCGTGAAGCGGTAGAAGCGATTGCAATTATGTTGTCGCTGGTTGCGCCTTTTACTGCAGAAGAGATGTGGGAGCGCTTGGGTCACAAGCCATGTGTTGCATTAGCTGGCTGGCCTGCTGTCGATGAGAAACTTCTGGTTGCAGATGCGGTCACAGTTGTTGTTCAAATCAATGGAAAGATCAAAGACCGTATTGATGTGGCACCATCAATCTCTGATGCTGATCTTGAGGCAGCGGCCCTTGCTTTGCCGAGCATTGTTGAAGCGCTATCAGGTGCAACGATTAACAAGATCATTACTCGTGCGCCGAAGCTTGTAAATATCGTTATCAACAACTAATTAGCTAACTTTCAAAGGGCTTCCTAGCCAACTTCACAATCAGCACATGGAACATCTTCGTGCTGCTTTCGACTCGGTTACCCAATGGTGGTTTGATCTTCATTTTTCTCTCAACCAGAAAAAAGCTTTAGCTGCTCTTGCCATTTTCATCCTTCTTGGCTCCGTACTCTTCGTTGCGCAGGGAAACTCTAAATCTCAACCTTCGCCTGAAATCATTCCCGTTACAATCGCCGAACCTGAAATATTTGTTGATGTAACCGGTGCAGTAAACAATCCAGGTGTTTATACCTTGACGGGTAAATCCAGAGTTATCGATGCGATAAAAGCGGCGGGGGATAGTGCTCCCGGCGCCGACTTAAGTACCATCAATTTGGCACGAGTATTAAATGATGGTGAACAGATTTATGTTGATTCAACTGTAATCAATTCTTCTGGTGCACGTGTGAGCAAGAAGATTCCTTCAGGGCCGATCAATATCAATCGAGCAACTGCCAGACAGCTCGATGCCCTTGATGGAATCGGTCCAGTTATTGCCGCTCGAATAGTGGAGTATCGCAAGGTAAATGGCTCCTTTCTAAGCGTGGATGATCTCCAAAAGGTAAGCGGGATTGGGGCGGCGAAATTCGCTCAGATCAAAGCAAAAGTCAGAATTTAATTGATTACAGAGCCCTTGCCTTAGGCGGGGCGCTTTGGGGCGGGGCCTTAATACAAAGCGCAGTAGCACCTTGGCGTATCGCTTTATTGGCAGCGCTAGTTGCTCTCATAGTTTTTACTCGCCACAAGAAGAGATTCACCGTGCTCCTATTGGCATTGTTTGTCGGCGCAACTGCGATGTCTATGAGACAGGTTTCAATTCAAAACTCGGCAAT
>CAYNYE010000008.1:0-11150 GCA_964401345.1 uncultured Candidatus Planktophila sp. | reverse complement strand
TTACGCGACAACTCGGGAGACGGTGATGCTGGCGCATTGATCCCGGGAATGGTTTTGGGGGATACATCAAAGCAATCGCCCGAGTTCAAGGAGGCGATGAAGCGTTCTGGGTTAACTCATCTGGTTGCAGTCAGTGGTGCAAACTTTGCAATCGTTTCTGGTTTTGTCCTGTGGTGCATGCAATTTCTTATCCGAAGAAAGAGCGCGCGAGTAGTTGCAACTGCAGTGGCATTGGTGTGTTTCATTGCCTTGGTACGTCCATCACCTTCGGTGTTGCGCGCAGCTGCCATGGCAGCGGTTTTATTATCTGCTCAACTTGGAAAACGTGCGTCAGATTCTCTGCCGGCTCTAGGATTTGCAATCTGTGCAGTTGTATTAGGGGATCCGTGGCAAGCACGGGATGCGGGCTTTGCTTTATCGGTTTTGGCAACGGCAGGGTTGTTATTGCTTGCTCCACGGATTCAGGAGCGATTACCTACGCATAAAGTCTTAGCAGGAGCTTTAGCGCCACCGATGGCGGCGATGATCTTCTGCGCGCCCATTCTTGTTTCGCTATCCGGGTATTTATCACCCATGAGCATCATCGCTAATTTGTTGGCAGCACCGGCGGTGGCTCCTATAACGGTCATGGGTTTTATTGCAGCCCTAGTGTCGCCAGTAGCGCCATGGTTAACGCAGATGATTATTGCTGGGATTCGTTTGCCTGCATGGTTTATAACTGCAGTGGCGCATTGGATTGCATCATTCCCAGTTCTGACAATTCACAACGGATTGATTGGTTTTGCAGTTATCTCGGTAATTCTTGGATTCATTATTCTCTTCAGTAGAAAGTGGAAGCAAAGCACCGCCATCTTGTTACTGACTATTCTTACTTTAACCTGGCTTCAACGTTGGCCCGCAGGATCCTGGCAAGTAGCTCAATGCGATGTTGGTCAAGGAGATTCACTTGTCATTAATCTTCAAGACCACCGCGCAGTAGTGATTGATGTTGGACCAGATCCTGTAGCCGAAGACAAATGTCTTAAGAAATTAGGAATAAAAGAGATTCCACTATTGGTACTTTCCCATTTTCATGCTGACCATGTAGGTGGATTAAGCGGTTTGTTGAAGAGAAGGAAAGTGTCACAAGTTTGGATATCCAACAATCTAGAACCCCAGATCGAAAGTAAATTGGCGCTTGCCGCCCTGAAAAGTTCACAAATCACAATCGTTCAGAAAGGGCTTACCGCACAGATTGGTCAGGTTCGTATTGAGGTTGTGTGGCCCGAAGCAAATACACATAACTTTGAAGAGTTGCCCGGTGAAGGATCGGCGATAAATAACTCAAGTATCGCCCTTGTTGCCACAACATCTGATTGGAGTTTGTTTGCGGCAGGGGATTTGGAGCCACCGGCACAACATGAGCTAATCAATCGCATTGGGCCGGTCGACATTTACAAGGTATGTCACCACGGATCCAAGTATCAGGATGAGGGGTTAATGCGCGCCTTATCACCTCAAATAGCAGTAATTAGCGTAGGTACGGGTAATCCTTATGGTCACCCAGCACCAGAAAGTATCGATGCATTGACTAGACTCGGCACACAAGTTCTTCGAACAGACAGAGATGGCGCAATAGCCATTACAGCAACAGCGCATCATCTGAGAGTTCGAAAGAGTAAAGGCAGAATTAAGTTGTTCTATTGGAGCTAAGGGAGGTAAGTAATGAATGCTTTTTACCTAATCCTTGGCTCCGAATCAGCACTCGCAGATCGTGCTTTGACCAAACTCAATGCACAGCTCAAAGAGGAAAAATGTGAAATCACAACTCTTTTTGCAGCAGACACAATTGTTGGCGATATTGCAGATGCGCTAGCTCCTTCACTTTTTTCTGAAAGACGCGCCTTAATTATTCGAGATCTTCAGGATCTGCCTGAAGACAACAAGGAAGAAATTACGCGCTACCTTGATCAACCAGATCCAACAACAACGGTGATCTTTGTTCATAAGGGCGGGGTTAAAGGTAAAGCCTTATTAGATGCAATCAAGAAGGTAAAGCCAGAATTAATTGCATGTGATCCACTGAAGAAAGAAGCCGAGAAAGAAGAGTTTGTTAAATCTCTTTTCTTAGATCTTGGAAGAAAAGCTTCTTCTGGAGCAGTGGCGGCATTAGTAGGTGCTCTGGGAAATGATTTGCGCGAACTTCAAGGTGCGGTTGGCCAGATTGCAGCGGATGCTCCTTCAGGGTTAATCGATGAGGCGATGATTGATAAGTATCACCAGGGTCGAGTAGAGACCACTGGCTTTGATGTTGCAGATGCAACCCTCGACGGAAATCTTTCCGCCGCACTTATTTCGCTGCGAAGTGCCCTTGAGACAGGAACCGATCCTGTGATGATCACCAGTGCGATTGCATCGTCATTGCGTTCTTTGGCCAAAGTCGCTGGAACAAACCGGAACCAAAAATCCTTTGAATTGGCTGGCCAATTAGGCATGGCTCCATGGCAGATCGATAAGGCCCGGAGGCAACTGGCACGCTGGAGTCCTGCTCAGATCGCTGATGCTGTGGGGGCGATCGCACAGGCCGATGCTGAAGTTAAGGGTGCCGCCAGCGACCCCATTTATGCCCTCGAAAAGGCTGTGACCAGGATCGTCTCATCGCAATTTGACCGCTAAGCACACGCTTGCGTACGCTTACCCTCTGCCCACGAGCCTCAATTAGGCCAAGGCTTAGAAAATGAACTGGAGTAACACGTGTACGCAATCGTTAAAGCTGGCGGACGCCAGGAGAAGGTCGCAGTTGGCGACACAGTAATCGTTGATCGCATCGACGCTGCTGCTGGTGCAACTGTTTCATTTCCTGCGTTGCTCGTAGTAGATGGTGCAGCAGTTACAACAGATCCAAAGGTCTTGTCAGGCGTAAAGGTAACTGGCGAAGTTCTTGAAGAGCTTAAGGGACCAAAGATCGACATCTTGCGTTACAAGAACAAGACAGGTCACCGTCGTCGCCAGGGATTCCGTGCGCAACTGACTCGTGTAAAAATTACCGCCATCAACGGCGCGAAGTAAGGGAGACGAAGTAAATGGCAAGTAAGAAGGGTGTCTCCTCGACACGAAACGGTCGCGATTCCAATCCACAGTACCTTGGCATCAAGCGTTTCGGCGGACAAGAAGTTAATGCAGGCGAAATTCTAGTTCGCCAGCGCGGAACACATTTTCACCCAGGCAAGAACGTAGGTCGCGGTAAGGATGACACTTTGTTTGCACTAGCTGCAGGCGTTGTTGAATTCGGTCGCGCTCGCGGTCGCCGTGTAGTGAATGTGGCTCCGGTAGCTTAATTTTAGGTTTCTTGTAAAAGAGCGAGCCGTAATCATGCGGCTCGCTTTTTTATTGCACTAGCTCAAATAAAGAACATTGAGAATTAATAGAAATGAAGGGAGTTAATCAATGACAACTTTTGTTGATCGTGTAACTCTCTATGCCGCTGCCGGAAAAGGTGGTGATGGCTGTGTTTCTGTTAAGCGTGAAAAGTTCAAGCCACTTGGCGGACCTGATGGCGGAAACGGTGGACGCGGTGGAGATGTAATTCTCATCGTGGATCCAAATGTGACGACGCTGCTTGATTTTCACCATTCGCCGCACCGCAAAGCCACATCAGGACACCAAGGGTATGGCGATCGCAAAGATGGACATCAAGGAGAAGATTTAATTCTCGGTGTTCCCAATGGAACAGTTATTTATGATTCAACTGGCGAGCAAATCGCAGATTTGATTGGCAATGGCACAACTTTTGTTGCAGCTCAGGGTGGCTTTGGTGGCTTAGGAAACCTTGCACTTTCATCATCAAAGCGCCGCGCGCCAGGCTTTGCTTTGCTAGGAGAGCCTGGTGAAGAGCGCACATTAATTTTAGAGTTAAAGAGCGTTGCTGATATTGCCCTTGTTGGATTTCCAAGTGCTGGAAAATCTTCGCTAATTGCAGCGGTTTCTGCTGCGCGCCCAAAGATCGCTGATTATCCATTTACGACATTGGTTCCAAATCTTGGCGTTGTCCAAGCGGGAGAAACTCGCTTCACGGTTGCAGATGTTCCAGGACTTATTCCGGGAGCATCACAAGGTAAAGGGTTAGGTCTTGAATTCCTTCGCCACGTTGAACGTTGTGTTGCATTGGTTCATGTTCTCGATTGCGGAACTCTAGAGACAGATCGAAACCCGGTTGCAGATTTAGAAGCGATTGAAAATGAACTCGCTCTATATGGTGGACTTGAAGATCGAGTTCGAATCGTTGCGCTGAACAAGATTGATTTACCTGATGGCAAGGCTATGGCTGAGATGGTTGAACAAGAGCTGCGTGAAAAGGGTTACGAGGTTTACTCAGTCTCTGCCGCATCTCGCGAAGGCTTGCAGGATCTCATTTATGCGATGGGACGTTTGGTTCATAAGAATCGCGTTGAAGCTGGAGTACCTGAACGCACGCGAATTATTCTGCGCCCAGTTGCAGTGGATGATTCTGGATTTACGGTGCGTGCGAATGCTGATGGTTCATTCACCATCCGTGGCAAGAAGGTTGAGCGCTGGGTTCGCCAAACTAACTTTAAGAACGCTGAAGCGATTGGTTATCTGGCAGATCGCCTTGCCCAGCTTGGTGTCGAAAAAGAGTTGTACAAGAAGGGTGCGGTCGCTGGAAGCGAAGTCCGCATCGGCGATGGCGACACTGAAGTGGTATTTGATTGGGAGCCAACTATCGAAGCTGGCGCCGAGCAACTTGCTGGGCACCTACATCGCCGCGGTGAGGACTCACGCCTGGAATCAACATGGAACATTCCTGAGCGTGTTGAGGATGTTTTGAGCGATGAAGAAATCGCGAAGCAGTGGGAATACAACGTTGTTGACCCTCACACACCTAAACTTTCAGCACCGATCATTACCGATGCAGATCTTGAGGATGGAGATGACAAGTGAGCCGAGAGCAGATCACCTCTGCAAAACGCATCGTCATCAAGATTGGATCCTCGTCACTAACCGGTAAAGCTGGTTCGGCACTTGATGCACAAGCGGTTAACAAACTTGTAGATGTTGTTGCCGACTGCAAGAAACGAGGCGCAGAGGTTGTTGTTGTCTCATCCGGTGCAATTGCGGCAGGACTGGCACCACTTGGTTTAACTACCCGTCCAAAGGATTTAGCTACGCAGCAGGCTGCTGCTTCAGTTGGGCAAGGTTTGCTGGTTGCTCAGTACACCCAAAGCTTTGCACGTCATTCAATCACCGCATCACAGGTATTGCTGACAACTGAAGATGTAGTTCGACGTTCACATTATCAAAATGCCCAGCGCACCTTATATAAGTTACTTCAGCTTGGCGTTGTTCCAATAATTAATGAAAACGACTCGGTCGGAACTCAAGAGATTCGTTTTGGAGATAACGACCGCCTTGCAGCTTTGGTGGCATTGCTTATTGGCGCAGATTTACTTGTTCTTGTTTCAGATGTTGACGCGTTATATGACGCACCTCCTTCGCAAGCTGGAGCACAAAAGATTCATGAAGTTTCAGCGGTTTCAGATATTGAAGGTGTAACCCTTGGAGGCGCAGGCGCAGCAGGCGTTGGTAGCGGCGGAATGGTGACAAAGGTTGAGGCTGCACGTATTGCAACCTCTGCCGGAATACCTATGTTGCTCACCTCATTGGAAGACTCGGATAAGTCTCTTGCTGGAGAAAAATTCGGTACCCATTTCCATGCTCAAGCAAGCAAAACAACTTCGCGTCTATTGTGGTTGGCTCATGCAACAAAGTCACATGGAAAGTTGATCTTGGATGCGGGTGCTGTAACTGCAATTCTTGAACGAGGCGTTTCATTGCTACCTGCAGGAGTAACTGCGGTTGAAGGCGAATTCATTGCAGGCGATGCAGTAGAACTAGTAGGTCCAGATGGGGCGGTTATTGCACGTGGTCTGGTTGCCTTTGATTCTGAAGATTTGCCGCAGATGCTCGGAAGGTCCACAAAGGAGCTTGCCGCATCACTGGGTGCAGAGTATGAACGCGAATTGGTTCATCGCGACGACTTAGTTCTTCTCTAACTAGTTTTTTTCTGCTATTTCCTTCAATACTGCAGCAACCTTCACGCTGATTCCATCAGCACTTGTTGGCATGTCAGAGAGTTTCACAATCACCGTGTCATGAAGTGCATCTTGGTAGATGTACTGACCATGAAGTCCAAGCATCAAATTGATCCCGGTGTATGGATGCCACATTTGAGCGCCATAACCCCAGCCGTAATCCAACTTCACTGCGGGCGTCGAAAGTCGCGCTTTCCATGAGGTGCTTGCGATTTTTGGATCACCACTCATCAAGGCCTGACCAACACGTGCATAATCACGAGCGGTTGCGTTAAAGCAACAGAACGCTTTCTCATGTCCGCCGACCCTGTCAACATTCCAGGTGGCATTGAATTCGGCTCCGACCTTTTGCCAGATTCGCTCACTGAATGCATCCGCTAACTTTTGCCCAGTTATTTTTTGGATGATCAAACCAAGCATTTGGGTATTAACTGAGCGATACTCTGGAAAAGTTCCTGGCTCTTCACTCATTTTACGATTGTTCTTTAAAAACCAATTAACATCGGTAGATGCATACATCTGCGCAATAGCAACACCCCAACCAGATGGACCTGTTGGATAATTGTCAGAAACTCCGATGCCCGAGTTCATGTCGAGTAAATCCTTAATCGTTACTTTGTCGAAAGAAGTTCCAGCCTTGAACTCGGGGAGAATGCTGATGAAAGTGTCGGATTCTTTAATTTTTCCTTCATCTATGAGCTGCCCGATTACCAAGGAGGTCATTGTCTTCGCGACTGAGTAAGAGGGAAGTACGGTCGATGATGTTTTGCCATTGAGGTATTTCTCGTATGTTATTTTTCCCTTACGGATAACAAGAAAAGCATTGGTATCGGTTTCTTCCAAGAACTGCTCAAAAGGAACCGACTTTCCGTTCCATGTAACTGTGGTTATTTCTTCAGCGGTTCCAACAGACCATGGAGTTCCAGGTTTGGCGCTGATGATATGAGCGGGCATTAAGTCAGGGGTCTTTGATGCAGGTGCCAGCCCAAGTCGTATCGCTGCAATGGGCTCGGGGTAGTGAATAACCTTTGTTAGGCCAAACAGTGCTGCGTAAAGAATGACGATGGCGATTGCGACTCTGCGGATTAATGTGAACACACCAACAGGGTAACTGCCGATAGGCTTGAACCTATGGATGCCAAGGTACTTATTTCGCAGCTTGCAGACTCTGCACGCGCGGCCGGAAGAACCTTGAGCGCATCGACGGGGGAGCAGCGCAAATCTGCACTGAATGTGATTGCCGACGCGATTGAAGCCAGAAGCGCAGAAATCCTGGCAGCTAATGAAAAAGACATGGAAGCCGGGCGTGCGGCTGCTTTGAACTCATCACTTCTTGACCGTCTATTGCTCACCCCTGATCGAGTTAAAGCAATAGCTGGGGGAGCGCGACAAGTTAGTCAGCTTCCAGATCCACTTGGAAATACGTTGCGCAAATCAACTTTGCCTAATGGGATTGAGCTTGAGCAAATCACTGTTCCATTTGGAGTCATCGGAATGGTCTACGAGGCCCGCCCTAATGTAACGGTCGATGCCGCGGTAATTTTGTTGATGTCTGGAAATGCAGCTTTGCTGAGAGGTTCATCAAGTGCAGCACATAGCAACGAGGTCTTAGTTCGTGTTATGCGCGATGCCTTAGCCACAACTTCGATTTCACCAGATGTTATTCAATTAGTGCCATCTGAAGATCGTGAAACGGTCAAGGCTTTACTGAATGCTCGCGGAAAAGTGGATCTAGTGATTCCACGTGGAAGCGCTGCGCTTATTCGCATGGTTGTCGATGAATCTTCAGTTCCAACCATTGAAACCGGTGCAGGTGTTTGTCACGTCTACATCGATGAGTTTGCTGATTTAAGCAAAGCAGTTCCAATTATTATCAACTCAAAGGTCCAACGACCAAGTGTGTGCAACGCTGCAGAAACCTTGTTAGTTCATTCAGCGGTAGCAGAGAGCTTTATGCCGATTGCACTCACGGCGCTTCATGAGGCAGGTGTTGTTTTGCATTGCGATAACCGCGCTCTAGTAATCGCCAAAAAGGCAGGGATTCCAGCAAATCAGGCAACAGATGAAAACTTCTGCACCGAGTACGGAACTCTTGAGATGAATGTGGCAGTCGTTGATTCAGTTGATGCAGCTAGTGCGCACATCGCTAAGTACGGAACGCAACACACAGAGGCGATTATTTCTGAGAATAAGGATTCAGTTAAGAGATTCATAGCGCTGGCAGATTGTGCAGCGGTTATGGTCAATACATCCACCAGATTTACAGATGGCGAACAGATGGGTTTTGGGGCTGAAATCGGAATCTCAAACCAAAAGCTCCATGCTCGTGGACCTATGGGACTAGAGGCGATGACGACTACAACTTGGATTGTTACCGGAAATGGGCAAATTCGCAGTTAGGCGTGGATTTAATTAGACTGGCCACATGAGCAGCCTTTCACGTGATGATGTCGCCAAACTTGCCGGCCTAGCCCGCATCGAAATGAGCGAAGAAGAGTTAATTAATCTCTCTAATGAGTTCACCGTTATTTTGGATGCCGTAGCGCGTGTGCAGGAAGTTGCTGGCGCTAATGTGGAGCCGACATCGCACCCACTGCCTTTGAGAAATGTTTTCCGTGCAGATGTAGTTGTTCCAAGTCTTACTCCTGAAGAAGCTCTTTCAGGAGCGCCAGCGCAAGAGGAGCAACGTTTCCGCGTTCCTCAGATTTTGGGTGAAGAATGATTCGCAACTCTGCATCCGAAATGGCAGCGAAGTTAGCTGCAGGAGAAATTACTTCAGTTGCGCTAACGCAAGCACATCTTGATCGCATTGCAGCGGTAGATACAGATGTTCATGCATTTTTATATGTAGACACCGAAGGTGCATTGGCCCAGGCCGCGGCAATTGATGCGAAGCGTGCAAAGGGTGAAAAGTTGTCGCCTCTTGCAGGCGTTCCACTTGCATTGAAGGATGTCATGGCGCAAAAGGGTGTTCCAACTACATGTGGTTCAAAGATCCTTGAAGGCTGGCGTCCACCGTATGACTCAACAGTTGTGGCAAACCTCAAGAAAAATGATGTTGTTATTTTGGGTAAGACCAATATGGATGAGTTTGCGATGGGTTCATCAACTGAAAACTCTGCATATGGTCCAACACACAACCCTTGGGATTTAACTCGTATCCCTGGCGGTTCTGGTGGTGGCTCATCTGCAGCACTGGCTGCCTTTGAAGCTCCACTTGCTATCGGAACAGATACTGGTGGCTCAATTCGCCAACCTGCAGCGGTTACCGGAACGGTGGGTGTGAAGCCAACCTATGGTGGCGTTTCACGTTTTGGTTTGGTCGCGTTCTCATCTTCACTAGATCAAGCAGGCCCATGTGCACGTACAGTTTTAGACACAGCTTTACTTCATGAAGCAATCGCTGGCCATGATCCAAAGGATGCAACAAGTATCAACGCACCAGTTCCTCAAGTAGTTGCAGCCGCAAAATCAGGTGATGTAAAGGGAATGAAGATCGGTGTTGTGAGGGAGCTCAATGGCGATGGATATCAGCCAGGAGTTCGTGCACGATTTGAAGAATCACTTGAACTATTGGCAAAGGCTGGTGCTGAGATTGTTGAAGTTTCTGCACCAAACTTTGAATACGCCCTTGCTGCCTATTATTTAATCGCACCTTCTGAGTGTTCATCTAACTTGGCCCGCTTTGATGCGATGCGTTACGGATTGCGCGTTGGCGATGTTGATGGCGCATCAGCCGAATCCGTCATGAACCTAACTCGTGAAGTTGGTTTCGGTAAAGAGGTTAAGCGCCGCATTATTTTGGGAACATACGCTTTGTCATCGGGTTACTACGATGCTTATTACGGCAGCGCGCAAAAGGTTCGCACACTTATCACTCAAGATTTCACAAAGGCTTTTGAAAAGGCGGATGTATTGGTTTCTCCAACATGTCCAACAACAGCGTTCAAAATTGGTGAAAAGGCAAACGATCCGCTTGCTATGTACCTCAATGACATCGCAACGATTCCGGTTAACATGGCTGGAATCGGCGGAATGTCACTTCCATCTGGTTTAGCCGATGAGGATGGCCTACCAGTGGGCTTCCAAATCATGTCACCTGTAATGAAGGATGAGCGCATGTACTCAGTAGGTGCAGCTCTAGAAGCGGCGCTACTTACTAAATGGGGTGCGCCATTACTGGATAAGGCTCCAGTTCTAGGAGGTGCGCGATGACGATTTCATACGATGATGTAGTCGCTAAGTACGAGCCAGTTTTAGGTCTTGAAGTACACGTCGAGCTCAATACCAACTCAAAGATGTTTTGTGGTTGCAGCACTATTTTTGGTGCAGAACCAAACACTCAAACTTGCCCTGTTTGTTTGGCTCTACCTGGAGCACTTCCTGTTGTGAATGAAAAGGCAATTGAGTCCACGATCAAAATCGGTTTGGCGCTTAATTGCTCGATCGCACCATTCTCACGCTTTGCTCGCAAGAATTACTTTTATCCAGATATGCCAAAGAACTTCCAGATCTCGCAGTATGACGAGCCAATCTGTGTCGATGGTTATGTTGATGTAGAAATCGAAACCGATGAAGGTCCAAAGAAGTTCCGTGTAGAAGTTGAACGTGTACACATGGAAGAGGACACCGGAAAGTCATTGCACGTAGGTGGCGCAACCGGTCGTATCCATGGCGCTGAATATTCACTGCTTGATTACAACCGTGCAGGTATTCCGTTGGTTGAAATCGTTACCAAGATTGTTCCAGGAACTGGAAAGTACGCACCAGAGGTAGCAAAGGCCTACGTTGCAGAGTTACGCGACATTCTTCGCGCACTTGGCGTAAGTGATGTGAAGATGGAGCAAGGGTCCTTGCGTTGCGATGCAAATGTCTCTTTGCGTCTAATTGGTGCAGAAAAACTTGGCACTCGTAGCGAGACCAAGAATGTGAACTCTTTGCGCTCTGTTGAGCGTGCGGTTCGTGGCGAGATGATCCGTCACGCTGAACTATTAAACGCAGGTGGGCGAGTAGTACAAGAAACTCGTCACTTCCAAGAGGACACCGGACTTACTCGTTCCG
>CAYNYE010000007.1:0-15443 GCA_964401345.1 uncultured Candidatus Planktophila sp. | reverse complement strand
TTGTCGAACATGTGCTTTGTGTCTGTGTCATTAACAGCGATCATTGGGAACTGAAGCGCGCCATCCTTTGCCATCTGGTTTAGACGGATAACTCCAGTTGTTGTCTCTTCGCAACCACCTGCGATGTTTGGAATCAATTCTTTACGAGTTGTGTGCAAAGTGTTTACTAGGTCGCAACCATCATCAAATACTTGGTGTGGTTCGATATCAAGCGCTGCATTGATGTGCTTGTAGTAGCCATCACGGTCAACCGCGTTACGAGCAAAGACAGAAATTCCGTACTCGTGAACTAGAGCTGCAGCTGTGTCATCCTGCGTTGATAGTGGGTTTGATGCACATAGAGCGATTTCTGCTCCGCCAGCCTTCAAAACACGCATCAAGTTAGCTGTCTCTGTTGTTACGTGCATACATGCTGAAATTCGCACGCCTGCAAATGGTTGTGACTTCTCGAAGCGCTCACGGATTTGTGCAAGCACAGGCATGTTGCGCTCTGCCCACTCAATCTTGAGGCGACCTTGCGCCGCAAGTGATGCATCAGCGATGTCATGCTTTGGAAGAGTTGAAGTAACTGGAACGTTCACGTAAATCTCCTTAAATGGTAATCAAAGTATTGATTGGATACCTAAGGCGTAGGGCTCTACTGTGCTAGGCGGCTATAGGCATAGGTTACTGCCCTCATGCGAAAAGCTCGTACTGGAAAACGGGAATTAGCCGCGTATTAGCGAGAGAACCGCATCACGTACCGACTCCATCTGAGCCTGTGTCGAAGCTTCAACGTTAAGTCTGAGCAAAGGCTCGGTATTTGATGGGCGGAGGTTAAACCACCAGGTATCTGCATCGACGGTAAGACCATCGAGTTCATCAATCTGAACATCTGAACTTTCATAAGTGGCGCGCACTAGATCAGATGCTTTCTTGGTATCTGCCACTTTTGAATTGATCTCTCCACTGGCGTGATAACGATTGAAGGGAGCAAGTAGCTCGGACATGGTTGCAGAGCTTTCGCCAAGTGCGGCAATCGCATGAAGTGCAGCAAGTGCACCACTGTCTGCCATCCAAAACTCCTTGAAGTAGAAGTGGCCAGAATGTTCGCCACCAAAAATAGCTCCGCTTTCAGCCATCATCTTCTTTATGTAAGAGTGACCAACACGGCTTCGCAATCCTTTGCCACCATTTTCTTCAATAACCTCTTTTACCGCTCTTGAAGAAATTAAGTTGTAAATAATATTTGAGCCAGGACGCTTCTTAAGCTCTCGCTGCGCAATCAAAGCTGTTAATGCCGAAGGATTAACCGCAACACCGCGCTCATCCACTAGGAAGCAACGATCTGCATCACCATCAAAAGCCAAACCAAGATCAGCTTTCTGATCAATCATCGCCTGCTTTAAATCTTTGAGGGTTGCTTCATCAAGTGGATTTGCCTCGTGATTTGGGAAGGATCCATCCAATTCAAAGTACATAGGAATAACTTCGCAATTAAGGCGGGCGAAGATGGCAGGAGCGGTATGGCCTGCCATTCCATTTCCAGCATCAACAATTATTTTCAATGGGCGAATCTTGGATACATCAACGAGGGTCAAGAGATGATCTACATACTCTTCCAACATATTGCGTTGCTTCTCAACTCCGACATTTCGCAAAGCAATTGGAGAACCTTCGCGGACAAAGTTTTCGATTGTTACCAATCCAGACTCTTTACCGATGGGGCGTGCCTTGCTCAAACACAACTTAATTCCGTTGTACTGGGCTGGGTTATGGCTTGCGGTAAACATGGCACCAGGCAGGCCTAATTTTCCAGAGGCAAAGTACAACATGTCTGTTGATGCTAATCCGATGCGAATGACATCCATTCCTTGCGATGTAGCACCCGCCGAAAATGCATCTGCTAATTCGGGCGAAGATGGACGCATATCTTCGCCAATTACGATTGTTCCGGGTTCGCGTTCGATCTGTAAAAAGCGCGCGAAAGCAACACCTGTTGCAAATGCAAAGTCTGCATCGATTTCAGTTTCGACTAGGCCACGAATGTCGTAGGCCTTAAAGATATTTGGAATCTGATCCATGGTTACGAAGGAACCGCGCGTAAGTGTCCGCGACGACCAATTTGCTGCTGTACAGAAGTTGATTGAGTAGGAGTAATTGGTTCAACATCCTTTGACGCAACTTCGCGAACCGCATCTGCGATCGCCATCAAGTCATCATCGCTTGGACCTTGAGAAGCTCCATCAAGCTCCTGCTTAATTACATTCCATCCATGCGGAACCTTTAAACGGGTTCCGTGAACGACGCACAAGTCGTAGGCATGTGGCTCTGAATATGTAGCAAGTGGACCAACCACCGCAGTAGATTCGGCGTACACATAGGTCAAGGTCATGGTTGCTTGCGATTTGCAACCGGCACGGGAACAGCCGCGACCACCTTGAGTTCTCATGAGCGAAACATTAGTGGGAATAGGTATGAAAACTTGGGATTCTCAAGGATTCAAAATGCGAATATTTGAGTCAGGTATCTCAACGCGAGTTAAAACGCTTCCGGCTGCAATTGGGAAGTATCCATAACCATTAACTGAGGACACTAAGCCGCCTGCATAGGTCTTTTCGCCAACCTTAGTAATTGTGAATGAACGAGCCGCAGCTGGAACTCTCCATGTTGCAATATCTGTGCCCTTGATTGCATTGCGGATTACCTTGCCATTAACCAAAGTGACTTCAACGGCAACATTGATCTCCGATCCGGCGAAAGCGATCAGCGGAGAAAGCCCAGTAACCGCCATAGTGAACTCGGTGAGCTCTGGTACGGGCGTGCTCCAGGTAAAGTCTTTTCTACCGCCAATAACTACCGATGATTCCACAGCGGCAACAATCGGCTCAGTCGAAGTGATCTTCACTGCGAAGGCAGATGAGGAAATCTTGGGTGAAAAAGTAAACTCTGTAACTAGCCCAGCTGTGATCGATCGTGAGTTAAGACCTACCGGAATGAATACGCCATCGGCAGAAAGAAGTTCGACGGTAACGCTGGCATCAACTTCGCCAGGGGTTAAGAGACGTAATACATGTGCAGCTGCAGCGCCTTGTCCCGGCTTCTTACCTTGGTTTGGAATTGCAGGAATTACCAGCGATCTGCTTGGTGCATTAATTGGATTGATTAAATCTCCACCCAATGCGCGCAAACCTTTACCCTGCTCATCAATCATAAATGCGTTGATCCGCCCTGATCGTGGCAAGACATTAACCGTCAAGGTCTTGTCACCTGGTGCAAGTGAATCTACTGGGATAACTAAGTAGTTCTTAGATGGAACATTCAAAGTTCGCAGCGGTTGCTTTCCATTTTCAGTAAAAACGTTTACATCAACAACCGCTTCACTCAAACCGCTATTGACAACGATGAGTCGGCCTTTAGTTGTGATGTCAGCGCTAGCACCAACAAACCATTGTGATGAAGTTGGGGCAGCACACAAAGTTCCTCCCGCCCAGCTTCCTGAGCGACTCTGCCAAACCACAGGTGTACTTCCCTCAGAGTTAAATAACAAAGAATCCTTCATGACCGGAAGGCGCAAGACCTTCACCATTTCAGTTTTCGTGCTTCGGTTTTGCAATCTCTGGAATGGTGTTTTCTTGGATGATAAAGAAATCTGCGAAGCTAAACCTGGAAGCGTTGGCGGACAAACAACCGCAGGATAGTTTTCCGAGAAACTCTTCTTTGTAACCGCGACATTAAGGGCCGATGCAATTGTGATCGCAACCGCGATAAAAGCAATAAATCGAAGAGGGCGGGAGAAACTCATGCCAGCTCCTTCTCTGAGATATCGCTCTTACGTCGACCGGCAGGAAGCGCCATCACAAGGACAATCACAAAGATGATCAGCTGTAATGAAAGCCAACCACGACGCACAGTTCCATCGTGAATCAGTGAAATTTCACCAGGTTCTGTAACTTGGAAAGTCGGTAAACCCTGCTCATTCTTAGTGCGCTCTAGGCGATAACCGTTTTCTAGAATCTGCCATGAGCGGTTATATGTTTCAGTCAAAATAAGTGTTCCTGCTGATGGAACATATGTGCGTGCACCGACCTCGCCCGCTTCTAGCTCTTTGCGAACTCCATCTGCACCGATAAACATCAAACGCGATGCTGGAGCGGTTACCTTCCAGACAACACCCAGTGATGTCGCAGATGTTCTAGAGAAACCACCAAGCCCATCAATCGAACGAATAATCTCGCGCTTAAAAGGCGACTTTACGTAAAGATACTTAACACCATACTCGCTCAAGGTTGAACTACTTGAGACACCTGAGCCATCAATCAAGCCACGAGCAGCATCTGCGATTGCAGGTGTTTGTGCCGGTGCTACATCTGGCTCACCCAATGAAATATCTCTGCCACGAGAAACGTAGTACTGAATCTTCTTTTCATTTTCACTGCCAACTTCACGTAAGACCAAGATCTTGGTGTCTTTTTCAACACTTAAGAAAGCGGGCATAACTGTTGCCTTGTTAGCCTGCACTAAAGAGTCAGCACCTTTTGTGGTTGACCAACCAATAGCAAGGACTGAGTATCCAAAGGTTGTAAACAAAAGAAGCGCTGAAAGAATATGTCGGTAGTGAATATGGCTAAGAACTAAAGTTTCGCGCAATCGATCTAGCAAGACCGTTCCTGCAGCAATCGCTGCAAGAGTGACAACTACGAGAACCGGCCCAGGCCAAACCTTTGATGAAGCCTCATTTCCATGTGTTGAAATCGAGAGCGCAGAAAGGATTACCGCCAATGCGACCGCACCAACTCCGTACTCTGCAATTCGTCGTGCATGAGTTGATGAGAAAAGCGAAACAACTAACACCAAGAGAATTGGGCTAATGAGCCAGATAGGTAGAGCGTTAGCGCCACCTGGGTTTCCGATCAAGGCATTGAGTGGCCCACCACCCGAAATAAGCAAGCCTGGCTCAACCAATAAACGGCTTGGATGGAGGATTGCTTCTAGCGAATATGGAGCATTCATCAAGAACGGAATGAAAATCAAAGCTACGCGCTTTTGTAAACGCAATGAATACAAAGGCGAGTTCGCCTCTTGAGCATGTTTTTCATAATCGCTCAAGGTCGAAACCAATCCAGCCACAACTCCGATTACAAAGATCATCAATGAGAATCCATAAAGAAGCGCAAGCAAGAGCGAGATCGCTGCAATCTTTCTCCAGCTGAAATCCTGGATCTTTTCAATATCTCGCAGAAGTAAGGCAACTGATGGAGCCAGGATCATGAAGAGCACCGTTGCGATGTGCCCCGTCGATACTGCGGCAATAGCTACCGGTGAAATCGCATATAAGAAAGCTGCCGGAATAGAAATCCACGAATTAGATGTCAGGTGCTTCAAAAGCTTGGATGCGGTAAACATCATGACAATTGGTGCGATTAAGAAAAATGTTGTGATTAAGAATTGAACCTTGCCCAAGAAAAGTATTGATGCCGTTGCGGTAATTGCAACCCACGTAGGCGTGGCGATTGCAGACCCCATGCCCACTTGATGCCACGACTCAAAGTAAGTGCGCCATAAATCAGTTGCACCTGGAGGTGAAATAGGAAGCGCTCCCCCGACTAATGCGCCAAAGCGATTACGAGAATTCAGAATTGATATGAGAGTTATCAACAAGAAGCCAATTACTTCGGGGCGCTTTACGACCCCAAACCAGTGACTTGTATTTACTGGCGTAAGAAGATCTTCATCCTCGTTCGAATCCAGGACAGAAGTGCTTGTTGTTTGGTTATCTTCAGGAAATAACTTTGATCGAATCGCTTCAACAAAACCTTCTGAAGCAAGGCGTACCTGTGACCAACGCGGAGGAATGAACTCAGCAATTACTCGTGCAGAAACAAATCGTTGCTTCTTGCGCACTTTACGAGCGGCAATAATTGAGCCCGGCTTAACAATTACCGCGCCAACCGCCAAAATCTCATCGGCTGCATAGCCAGGTAACTTTGCAATTAAATAGCCAATAGATCGTGCGATGGCGGTCCCCAACAGCTGGATAACTAGCCAGGGCAACATCCACCACGAAGAGTTTGCAAGCAATACATATGCCGCATTTCGTCTATCAAGCAGCAAAGGTCTATGAAGAAATGCACCATCAACTTCTACCGTTCGACGTTCATTTGCCGAAGCTTGTGCGTGAAAGGCAACCGCACCTGTTGCAACCAAAACCGAATGTCCGGCAGCTCGTGCACGCCAACCAAAATCAACATCATCTCTAAACAAAGTTAAGTTGGGATCTAAACCACCTAGCTCTTCAAACACATCTCTGCGAATCAATGCACCAGCGGTGCTAACAGCTAAGACATCATGATTGCCATCATGTTGACCTTGGTCATACTCCAAAGGTTCAAGGCCGGTCCATCGTGCACCATTGCCAGCGATACTTACACCAGCTTCAAGTAAATGTGTTCGATCATGCCAACCCAATAACTTTGGGCCAACCATCACTACTTGTGGGCGATCATCAATTGCAGCTAATAATTCTGCGAGCGCAGTTGGAGCTGGTGCGCAATCATCATGAATCAACCAAATCCATTCATGCTCGATGGATTTAGGTAGTTTGTTAACCGCTAAAGAAACCGCTTCACCAAAACCGGTTTCAACATCGGCAGAAACAAAAGGAATTCGCGCAGATTTTAAAAGTTTTGTTGATGCATCCTGCGATCCTGTATCGACAGCGGTGATCAGATCAATTGGTCGGGTTTGCGAAGTAAGTGCTGCAACAACTTCGGGTAACCACACCGCTCCATTGTGAGAAACGAGAACTGCGGTTACACGATGCTTATCGACTGCGGCTTGGGAAGCCATAGGTATAACTCACTTTCTCGTTAGAGAAATGTGAACCTTACGCAGTACGACGCTTTAGGCGACGGCGCTCACGCTCTGAGAGGCCGCCCCAAATTCCGAAGCGCTCATCATGGGCTAGTGCGTACTCAAGACACTCTGAACGAACATCGCATGAAAGACATACGCGCTTTGCTTCGCGAGTTGAGCCACCCTTTTCTGGGAAGAAAGCTTCTGGATCAGTTTGCGCACACAGAGCGCGCTCCTGCCATGAAAGCTCCATGTTTTCGCCAGATGCGAGAGTGATGGTTGGGCCTGAAGTGGGGATTGGGGAGTTCTGGGCTGCGGGTTGAATCGGCATAACGTCGATGCTCCATTAGCTAGATCTTGTCTCATCCCTCTTGGAAAAGACTTTCTTAGGAGTGAATTACACGCTTGTAACTCGCTCATGTCAAGCCCGCGAAAGGGAAATTAGGCTTGATCTACTGCGGAATCGGGAGAATTTCCCCTTTTGTGACAAAAGATGAGGCTATTTTCGCCCCATTGTCGACAGTTGCCCCAGCTGCGATAAATGAGTTGGTGATGATCGCTTGGTCGCCGATTACAGCGCCGGCCTCAACAATCGATCCATCGATACGAGCCCCGGCGGCCACTGTTGCACCTCGCCCAATACAGCTACCACCTGAAATTTCGGCGGCTGAATCAACCTTGGCATCTGGCATCACTAAACCTTGACCGGTTCGAAGAACGATATCTGTTGAAGCTTTGAGCAAAGCTTTTGGTGTTCCGATATCTAGCCAGTACGCATTTTCGATATAGCCATAAACCTTTGCACCAGAATTTACTAACTGCGGAAAAGTTTCGCGTTCGACTGAAACCACAGTGTCCAACGGAATCGATGAAATAACGCGAGGATTAAAAACGTAACACCCTGCATTAATTTGATTGGTTACTGGGTTCTCCATTTTTTCAAGAAAAGCGGTCACTCTGCCTTCTTGATCAGTTGGTACGCAACCAAAAGCTCGTGCATCTTCAACTTCTGTAAGGTGCAAAGTAACGTCAGCATCATGTGCTTCATGTTGCCTGATTTGCTCAGCCAAATTATGAGAACTCAATACATCACCATTAAGAATTACAACTGACTCTTTGGTCTCAAGCAATTGTGCGGCATTTCTAATTGCGCCACCGGTTCCTAGTGGTTCTTTTTCAACGGCGTATTTGATGCTCATCCCCCACTGAGATCCATCACCAAAGTACGGAGTGAAAACCTCTGAAAGATAGGAAGTTGCTAAGACAATTTCAGTGATTCCTGCAGCTTTAGCCATTATCAATTGATGCTCTGTTACAGGGATACCTGCAACGGTCAACATTGGCTTTGGAGTATTGCGCGTTAATGGCATTAATCGGGTGCCAAAGCCCCCAACTAACAAAATTGCAACAGCCACTATTACGCCTTCAAACGTTGAACTGCATCTGCAATTTGCGCATCGGTTGCGGTCATTGCGATACGAATATGGTTGCGCCCAAGGGCTCCATAAAAACTTCCGGGGGTGGCAAGAATTCCGCGCTCTGCTAACCAAGCAACGCTTGTCCAAGCATCTTCATTACGAGTGCACCACAAATACAAACCTGAATCACTGAACTCAACTGTAAAGCCTGCTGCAAGTAACGCTGGACGCATTGCATCTTTACGTGCGTTGTAGCGAGCGCGTTGTTCTGCAACATGTACATCATCTGCAAGAGCTGCAGTCATCGCTTTCTGAACTGGCAGTGGAACCATCATGCCGCCATGCTTACGAATCTCACGGATTCGAGCGATCAATGAGCTGTCTCCGACCATAAACGCAGCGCGATAACCAGCCATTGATGAGCGTTTAGATAATGAATGCACCGCCAAAATATTGGTGTTGTCGCCGCCAGTTTGTGACAAAACAGAAACCGAGTGCGCAGTGTGGTCAAACTCCAAGTAACACTCATCTGATATCAAAACTGAGTTGTTTTTTCTTGACCAATCGATGCAGGCTTTAACTTCTTCAACGCTATGAACTCTTCCGGTTGGGTTAGATGGAGAGTTCAACCACGCTAAATCAGCTGCTGGCCAACTGTTTGCATCGATTGCGACAGGAACAGAATCTGCATCAGCAAGGACGGCACCTACGTGATAGGTCGGGTATGCAATTTCGGGAATCAATACTGTGCTTGCCTCAAGATACGTTGGAAGCCAAGCAACTAACTCTTTTGAACCAATTAACGGCAACACATCAAAATCACCAGTTGCTCCTAGGCGTTCAATCGCCCACTTCTTGATCGCAGCGCGCAACTCTGGAGTTCCGGCGGTGACTGGATAGCTTGGAGAGTTGGATGCATCGCGAAAAGCTTGCTGAATGAATTCAGGGGTTGGGTCTACCGGTGTTCCTTGTGAAAGATCGATGATCCCTTGAGGATGTGAACGAGCCTTCTCTCCGTATGGCGCTAACGCATCCCATGGAAAATCTGGGAGCTGGGCACGCAATGGTTACTCGCTCTTTGGTGGTCGAGCAGCGATTGAAGCGTGATCAGTTCCAGTTGGACCAACCTTGCTCGCTCCGCCTGGTGAACCGATTTCAATGAAGAACTCTGTGTTGACCTTGCCGAACTCTTTCCACTGACCAGGAACATCATCTTCGTAATAGATAGCTTCTACTGGGCAGACTGGCTCGCAGGCGCCGCAATCCACGCACTCATCTGGCTGGATGTACAGCATTCGGTCGCCTTCATAAATGCAATCCACGGGACATTCTTCGATGCAGGACTTATCTTTTACATCGACGCATGGGTCTGCGATCACATAGGTCACGAGCGGCCTCCAAAGTGTTGGACAGGTATCTAGTCGGGAATTCTAATGGCAAGTATCGCTGCCGCGCGATATTTACGGCTAGTCGATATTTACGGGTGGGCTTATCGTTGTCACATGCCAACAGAGCTCGAAACACAATTTACTGAACTCATTGGCCAACGGGTATCCATCCGGCTTCATGAACCGGACGGGGGTTTTCGGGATATTTTGGGCCATCTCATTACCCCACATTCACTGCGCAATAAGCGTGGCGAGTTAGTTGAGTTCTCTCATTCTGAGATTTTTGTTTGGAAGCGGGTGATTGAAAAGCAATGAAGTTATATGACACTCAATCCCGTGGCCTCAAAGAGGTCGATCTCAATCACAATGAAGTTCACATGTACTGCTGTGGACCAACTGTCTACCGAGATGCGCATGTAGGCAACCTTCGAACCTTTTTACTCTCTGACTTAATCGCTCGTGTGGTTCAACTCAATGGATCAAAACCGCGTCTGATTCAAAACATTACCGATGTTGGACATATGTCGGAGGATTTTGTGAATGATGACAAGATGTTGAGCCAAGCAAAATTAGAAAAAATCGATCCTTTTGAAATTGCACGAAAGTACGAAACACGTTTTCATAGCGATTTAGCAGCGCTCAACATCCAGCCAGCTTCGGCTTATCCACGTGCCAGCGAAAGTATCGACATGATGCTCGCTTTGATATCCAAGTTAATTGATGCTGGGTTTGCCTATGTCGGTACAGACTCTTCGGTCTACTTCAGTGCACAAAAGTTTGCTAGCTACGGCGCTATTAGTGGAAACAAACTAGATTCACTCAAGCCCGGACATCGATATGAGTACACCGAAGATGGCGCAAAAAAGTTTCACGCAGATTGGGCGCTATGGAAAGCGGCAGGTGACCGACACGAAATGGTGTGGGAATCACCATGGGGTAAAGGATTTCCCGGTTGGCATATTGAATGTTCAGCGATGTCTATGGAGCTATTGGATGGGCATGTTGATATTCATGTTGGCGGAATCGATCTTCGCTTTCCACATCATGAAAATGAGCGCGCGCAATCAAACGCCTTAATTAATAAGGAAGCTGTTGACTTGTGGGTGCACGGCGAACACCTACTTTTCGAAGGCAAAAAGATGTCCAAGAGTTCTGGAAATGTCGTTTTGCTAAGTGATGTCATTGATCGAGGGATCGACCCTTTAGCAATTCGTCTATGTTTCTTAGAAAATAAGTACAGATCACAAATGGATCTGACGTGGAACTCCATTGAAGCTGCACATGAAACTTTGAAGCGCTGGCGATTAAAGATGTCTCAATGGTCCTCTGATAGCGCGATCGCAGTTGATTCAGAGATAGAGAGCGCTTTCAATACTGATTTAGATACCTCTCGCGCGATTATGCGCTTAAGAGAGATTGAAAAAGATGGTTCAGAGAATAAAGCGGCGGTCTTTAGATATGCAGATCAAGTTCTTGCACTTGATCTCGAGCGACCTATTGAAGAAAAAACTTTGACCCCACAGATGAAGGATTTACTTGATCAGCGCGCTCTTGCGCGGGCCGAAAAGCGATGGAACGATAGCGATCAATTGCGAGGCGAGCTGGAAGCTCTTGGACTTGAGATTAAAGACACCGCAGATGGACAGGTCTGGAGTTAAAGCGGAGTAACGATTGCAATTACAATCGCAATAAATCCAAAGTTGATCAGCGAAACTCCAATTGTGTCTCCCTGAACTAAATACTCTTCATTTAAACCTGGAAATCCTGCACGAAGCACCACTAACGCCCATGCAATAGCTGCAATGAACTTATAAGCGCGCTTCCCCCACAACCTTCCGGTCGCCCAAACTCCCATGCCGGTCGCAATCAACGAAATGATCAAACCAATCGGTGGGTAAAAACTATGAATAAAAATGGAGCTTGCGCCGAGAGCGGCACCAAATAAAAGCGAGTAAATTCCCTTCATTACAAGGTGATTCCTGAAGTTAAATCAGTTTCTCGTCCGTGCGCATCAAATGGCTCGCTCTTTGTGCCTTTAACTAAGGTGTAGTACTCGTCGCCCCAAATTTGTAACCCTAAATTGTTGGATAGGGCAAAGAATGGTCCATCCAATGAAATCTGAGTTTCATGCGCTTTCATCGCCGCCATCTTTGCATCGACATAATCCCCGCCATCGATCAAGGTGGTTACAAATTCATCATCCTTT
Organism: uncultured Candidatus Planktophila sp.; assembly: GCA_964401345.1. GTDB lineage: Bacteria > Actinomycetota > Actinomycetes > Nanopelagicales > Nanopelagicaceae > Planktophila. The sequence goes on along the minus strand of CAYNYE010000007.1, from coordinate 3,597 downwards.
GCAAAAGGCAGATCATCTACGCTTTCCGCACCAAAGAAATCTGAACCAATTTCCTTCATCTTTGCAATTCCGTCAGCTAAAACAGATTTAGGCATTGTGTTCCAATAGATCTTTTGGATCTGCCATTGTGAAAGTTCAGAGGCTCGCATCGCGACTCGGTGAGCCTGAATGTGATCGGGATGGCCATAACCACCAATCTCGTCATATGTAATCAAAATGTGTGGCTTCACTTCTTCAATAACGTCGACCAGGATGCGGGCGGCGACATCGACATCTGCTTGCCAAAAAACATCAGGACGATTGTTTGGTTCCGTCCCCATCATTCCGCTATCGCGAAACTTTGTTGTTGGGGCACCCAGAAAACGATAATCAGAAATACCTAAAGCCTTCATTGCATCAGCTAATTCAGTTTCACGATGTGTTCCAAGTTGATCTTGCTCGCTACTTGCTAGATGAGAAAGGGATGGAACCAGTACTTCGCCTTCTTCTCCACGTGTACAGGTCACAAGCGTGACCTGAGCCCCTCGGTCTGCATACAACGCCATAGTTGCCCCGTTATTGATGGTTTCATCATCAGGATGTGCATGCACGAGCAGGATGCGAAATCCTTCATAGGAGCGGTTCATGTTTGGTAATTCTGCCGTACGATTAGACCAATGAGTAACGTAGACACAACCAACAAGGCTCGCTTGCCTCGCGATGAGCGTCGAGCATTGTTGCTATCTGCCGCCCTCGAAGTTTTCACCGCCGCTGGATATCACTCAGCTGCGATGGATGAGATCGCAGATCGTGCAAATGTCTCTAAGCCTGTTTTGTACCAGCACTTTCCATCAAAGTTAGAGCTGTACCTGGCTGTTCTGGATTTACATATTGATTCATTGGTTTTTGAAATTCAAAAGGCGATTGCGTCGACCCCTGATAACAAGGATCGAGTGCTTGCAACCGTGGATGCGTACTTTGCATTTATTGAAAAGGAAGGCGAAGCCTTCCGCTTACTTTTTGAGAGCGATATGAGCGTTGAGCCACAGGTTCGTGAGCGCTTAAATCGAATGACTTATGACTGTGCAGCTGCCGCAAGTGCGGTAATTGCAATTGATACTGGCCTACCAAAAGAGGCATCAATGCTTTTGGGTGTTGGAATGATTGGTTATGCGCAAGTAACTGCTCGTCACTGGCTCGAACGCGATAGCAAGTTAACTCGGCAGGATGCTGTGGCGCTAGTTCACAACCTCATGTGGCGAGGCATTTCAGGTTTTCCACGCAATTAAAATCGTTAGGATTAAATAAACATGTCACCAACATTTGCAGAACTACCCCTGCGCAGCGAAACTATTGAGGCGCTGCACGCACATGGGTTTCTTGCACCCTTTGCCATTCAAGAGATGGTTCTTCCAATCGCCCTTGCTGATGGCGATGTAATTGGACAAGCAAAAACTGGAACAGGTAAAACTTTAGCTTTTGGTGTTCCTGTCATCGAGCGCGTAATCGCTCCAAACGATGTCGAGTGGGCAGATTTTGCTAACAAGGGATTACCTCAGGTTTTGATCGTTGTTCCTACACGCGAACTTTGCACTCAGGTAACTCGAGATATTGAAGAGCTTGCAGCCAATCGTGGAATCCGCACAGTTGCTGTTTATGGTGGCCGCGCATTTGAGCCACAAATTGAGGCTTTGAACGCAGGTGTCGAGATTGTTGTTGGCACTCCAGGTCGCCTTTTAGATCTTTCACGTCAAGGTCAACTCAAACTCAAAGAGGTATCTCGCTTAGTTCTTGATGAGGCAGATGAGATGTTAGATCTTGGTTTCTTGCCAGATGTTGAAAAGATCCTGTCTAGCACTCCGAATCGCGCTCAAACCATGTTGTTCTCTGCGACTATGCCTGGGGACATTATCGCTTTGGCGCGACGCTTTATGAATCAACCAATTCATATTCGCACCCAAGACAGCGAAGATGAGGGCTCTGTTGTAACCCGCATTAAGCAACATGTTTTGCGTGCACACGCTTTAGATAAGATTGAAATGCTTGCTCGAATTTTGCAGGCCGATGGTCGTGGACCAACCATGGTTTTCTGCCGCACTAAGCGCACTGCACAAAAGACAGCTGAAGATTTGATTGAACGCGGCTTTAAAGCTGCTCCTATCCACGGTGATCTTGGACAAGGTGCACGTGAAAAAGCCTTGAGCGATTTCAAGGCTGGAAAATCAGATGTTCTTGTTGCTACCGATGTTGCGGCTCGCGGAATTGATATTGATGGAATTACACATGTGATTAATTATCAATGCCCTGAAGATGAGAAGACATATGTCCACCGCGTTGGTCGTACTGCTCGTGCAGGCGCACATGGAATTGCAGTCACCTTTGTTGATTGGGATGAACTTGCACGTTGGAAGATGATTGATCAGGCGCTAGAACTTGGTCTTGGTGAGCCAGAAGAGACTTACTCTTCTTCAGATCATCTCTATGAAATGCTCAGCATTCCTGCTGGTTCAACCGGCCGCATGGTTAAGTCAAAGCCAGTTGCTAAGGTCGACAGTAAAGAGTCTCGTCCAGTGAAAGCCAAGCAAGAAGCACCTAAGGCTCGTACCGAGCGAACTCGCACTCGTACTAAGAAGTTTAAAGAGAGCTAAGCAGCGACAAAGACGCGAATCGCATCTACAAGCATTTGTACTGCGATCGCTGCAAGCAATAAACCTGCAATTCGAGCGACAAGAGTTACTCCGGATTCCTTGATGACCTTTAGGATCGTTGTAGAGGCCATCAAAACCAGAGCAATAGCTATGTGGACTGCAATTACTGCCGCCACTAATGCCAACCCCATCGAACGCGAGTCAACCTGCTGAACGAAAATCATTGTGGCCACGATTGCACCAGGGCCCGCAAGCAGCGGAGTGCCCAACGGAACTAATGCGACATTTGAATTACTGTCATCATTCATAGATTTTGCATTACCGGTAAGAAGTTCAAGAGCCACCAGCAAAAGAAGTAAAGCTCCTGCCGCTTGCAAAGCCTCTAAAGAGATATTGAGATACTCAAGAATTGCTCGACCAAAAAGCGCAAATATTGAGATTACTAAGAATGAAACCGCAGCTGCCTGCATCGCGAGAATTCTTCTTACACGCTGAGTCTTATCTGCAACTAAACCTAAGAAAATTGGAGCAGCGCCAGGTGGATCCATAATTACAAACAATGTGACAAATGATTGGATTGCAAAGGTGACTGCGCTTACTTCTTTCATGCTGAAACTACCCTTCGAGCATTGGCTTGAGACTCTAACTTCTCCCATTGTTCCCTATGGGTATGGTTTTCCGCTAATGAATTAAGTTTACCCGTGCCGTGATAATCACTGCTTCCAGTTATAACTAGATCTAATTCATGTGCGATGTTTCTTAACATCGCTCTCTCATCGGGATTTTGATCCCGGTGGTCAACTTCAATTCCATTTAATCCCGCTGCAACTAATTCGGAAAAATCTTCAGGCTTAAGTATTTGTCCTCGGTGGGATGCAAATGGATGAGCGATAACCGCGACTCCCCCAGCACGTCGAATCAAGCGGATAGCCTCCACTGGAGTTGGAGCAGCATGTGAGACATAAAAACG
>CAYNYE010000006.1:3523-16668 GCA_964401345.1 uncultured Candidatus Planktophila sp. | reverse complement strand
TCTTTGCAAATACTCCTTTCCGCGTTTTCCAAGCTCCATATGTAGGCGCAGTGGTTATGCCTGGGGGAGCATCTTCAGCACGACGTGAACTTGATGCCTGGCAAGATTGGGCAAAGGCGCGTGGAGCTAAAGGGCTCGCATACATTCTCGTCAATGAGGATGGATCACTCGGTGGTCCCGTATCGAAAAATATTTCTGAGGAGGAAACTGCTGGAGTTGTTGCTGCAGCAGGAGCAAAGCCAGGAGATGCAATCTTCTTTGCGGCAGGCGATCGTGCCTCGTCACTTAACTTACTAGGTGCGGTACGTCTTGAAATCGGTAAGCGTTGTAATTTGATTCCAGATGGAAAGTGGGAGTTCCTCTGGGTTGTCGATGCACCAATGTTTGAACCTACCGACAATGGTGGTTGGACCGCGGTTCACCATCCATTTACAGGTCCTAAGCCTGAGTTTGCGGGATCCTTCAAATCAGATCCAGCATCTGCGTTGGCTTATGCATATGACATCGTTTTGAACGGAACCGAATTAGGTGGCGGATCGATTCGTATTCATGATCGCACTATTCAAAAGGATGTCTTCTCAGTGATCGGCTTGAGTGATGAAGAGGCGGCGAGCAAGTTCGGATTCTTGCTTGAAGCCTTTAATTACGGCCCACCTCCACATGGTGGAATTGCGCTGGGTCTCGACCGAGTGTGCGCATTGCTAACTGGTTCGGATTCAATTAGAGAAGTTATTGCCTTTCCAAAGACAGCAAGTGGTGGAGATCCATTGACTGGTGCTCCAACTCCAATTACCCCCGCTCAACGTAAGGAGAGCGGAATTGATTGGGTGCCACAACCGAAAAACCCACAAGAGAGTTAAGGGTTCAGGTAGGCTAACAACATGGGTCCAGGTGGAATTGCAACAATAATCGCAGCCTCGTCATTGGCTGTCATCGCTATCGCTATTGCATACGTTGTAATTCGCATAGGTCGTTTAATCGATGAGGCCAAAGCCTCTCTGAAAGCGCTCACCGATGAGACCGCGCCTTTAATCGACGAGGTTCATACCACTGTCACCTTGGTCAATGGTCCGCTACACAGCATCAATCGCGTTAGCAAAAATATTGAAGAGATGAGTGAAAAGGTCTCAGAAGCTACTCAAGGATTTATGAATAAGAATGGCTCTGCAGTCAAGGTTGCAGGCGCACTTCTATCAGCGGCTCAGATGAATAAGGGTCGCGCTAAAAAGAAGAAGGCGGAGTGATCGTAACTAGTGGAATCCGCCGAGATCCGTTCGCGCTGGCTGCGCTTTTTTGAGTCTGATAATCGCCAAGGTTTAACGCACACCGTTGTTCCTTCTGCGTCCTTAATCGCAGATGATCCAAATTTGCTGCTTGTTAATGCAGGAATGGTTCCATTTAAACCCTACTTTCTTGGTGAAGTAACTCCGCCCTACAAGCGCGCAACTTCAGTTCAAAAGTGTGTGCGCACCCTGGATATCGATGAAGTCGGTAAGACAACCCGTCACGCATCTTTCTTTCAAATGTGTGGAAACTTCTCCTTTGGTGATTACTTTAAAGAGGGTGCAATCGCACTTGCCTGGGAGCTCCTAACCCGACCGATTGCTGATGGGGGATATGGATTCCCCGAAGAAAAACTCTGGGTCACGGTTTATCTAGATGATGATGAGGCTGCAGATATTTGGCATAAGCAGATCGGTGTACCCAAGGAGCGAATTCAACGTCGCGATATGGCAGATAACTTCTGGTCTATGGGTGTACCTGGCCCATGTGGACCTTGTTCTGAGATTTATTACGATCGCGGTCCGGCATACGGTGTCGAAGGCGGACCGATCGCCGATGAGAATCGTTATCTCGAAGTATGGAACCTTGTTTTCATGCAAAATGAACGCGGTGCAGGTGGCGGCAAAGATGGATACCCAATCCTTGGCGAGCTTCCAGCAAAGAGTATTGATACTGGCTTAGGCCTCGAACGAACCGCGGCGCTGTTGCAGGGTGTTGAAAATATTTACGAGATCGATACAACTATTCAAATTCTTAACCGTGCTTCGGAACTGACCGGTGTGAAGTACGGTGCTTCCGAGAAATCCGATGTTTCTTTACGTGTAATTGCAGATCATGCACGCACATCAGCAATGCTGATTGGTGATGGAGTAACGCCAGGAAATGAAGGCCGTGGTTACGTTCTTCGCAGAATGATGCGTCGAACGATTCGCAATATGCGTTTGCTGGGCTCGATGGATCCGATTATGTCTGAGTTAACCGTTGCAGCAATCGGCGCGATGGGTCCTCAGTATCCTGAACTCGTATCTGACAAAAATCGCATTTTGGCGGTGAGCGCCTCTGAAGAGGAAAGCTTCCTGCAAACATTAAAGAGTGGTACTCAAATCTTTGACCTTGCATCAACCGCCCTGAAGAAGAGCAAGAGCACCGTTTTGCCCGGCGAAGATGTTTTCAAACTTCACGACACTTATGGTTTCCCATTCGATCTAACTTTAGAGATGGCGCGTGAAGAGGGTCTTAACGTCGATGAAGATGGTTTCCGACGTTTGATGAAGGAACAAAAGGATCGTGCTAAGGCGGACGCTAAAGCGAAAAAGTCGGGCCATACCGATGTTTCCGTTTATCGCGCCATCGCTGACAAGAGCGGAAAGACTGAGTTTTTAGGGTATTCAAATATCAGCTCAGAATCGCAATTAACCGGAATCCTTGTCGACGGTGTTGGTGTGGCTTCAGCATCTGAGGGCGATGACGTAGAGATCATTCTCAACCGTACTCCGTTTTACGCAGAGGGCGGCGGTCAGCTTGCTGACGGCGGTCGAATTACCTTGAGCAACGGTGCGATTATTGAAATTGATGATGTTCAATCACCGGTGCCAGGCGTTTCAGTTCACCGCGGTCGAGTTCTCAATGGAAGCGTCGAGGTTGGTTCAGATGCTTTAGCGGAGATTGATTCCGAGCGTCGTTCAGCAATCTCACGTGCACACACCGCAACTCACATGGTTCATAAAGCTTTCCGAGAAATTCTTGGCGAAACTGCAACCCAAGCTGGTTCAGAAAACTCTCCAGGACGTTTCCGTTTCGATTTCCCTGCAACAGGAGCGGTTTCAGCCTCCGTTCTCAACGATGTTGAATCTCGCGTTAACACACTTCTGCTGGACAACTTAGAGGTGACCGCAGAAAGCATGTCCCAGGCAAAGGCTAAAGAGCTTGGCGCTATGGCATTGTTCGGTGAGAAGTATGGTGATGTTGTTCGAGTTGTCAGCGTAGGTGATTGGGCACGTGAATTGTGTGGTGGTACCCACGTATCTCGTTCCGGTCAATTAGGTGTTGTAAAACTTCTTGGAGAGTCTTCAATCGGAGCCGGCGTTCGTCGTGTAGAGGCATTGGTTGGCGTCGATGCTTACAAGTTCCTCGCTCGCGAACACATCCTGCTAAATTCTTTAACTGATTTGATTAAAGGCGCACGAACAGAAGAGCTTCCAGAACGCATCTCCGATATGTTGAATAAGATGAAGGAGATCGAAAAGGAGCTAGCTGCGGTCAGATCTGCTCAGGCTCTATCTCAAGCAGGAGATCTTGCTAAATCTGCAAAGGATATAAATGGTTTCACCTTTATCGCTTCTGTGATGTCAGATGGCGTTTCAGGTGATGACCTTCGCAAAATTGCCATCGATCTACGAGCTCAACACAGCAACTCTGTTGTTGCATTACTGAGCAACAATGACGGTAAGCCAGTCTTAGTGGTAGCAGTCAGCGATGAAGCTAGAGCCAAGGGAGTAAAGGCAGGAGCTTTAGTGAAGATTGGTTCCACGGTTCTTGGCGGTGGCGGTGGCGGTAAGGATAATTTCGCTCAAGGCGGAGGTACTAATCCAGGAGCATCTTTGGACGCGATCGCCGCGATTTCACAATCGCTGCTTGGATAAATGATGCAGCGTGGGCGTCGTATCGCTTTTGATTACGGAGATGTCCGAATAGGTGTGGCCGTTAGTGATCCAGATTCGATTCTTTCATCCCCTTTAACAACTTTACGAACTGACAGTAAAAGTCTGTCTAAAGAGATCCTTGCGATTTTCGAGGAGATTGAACCGGTACAGATTTTTGTCGGTAAGCCTGCCTTATTGAGTGGTAATTCGGGTTCGGCTTCGGAGAAGGCTGAAGAATTCGCACAAAGTTTGACCGCGCTCACCGATGTTGAGATTGTTATGGTGGATGAGCGTATGTCCACTGTTAGTGCTGCACGTAATCTAAGAGAAGCAGGCAAGAACGCAAGGGATTCAAAGAGCTCCATTGACATGGCTGCCGCGGTAGCAATTCTTGATTTCGGTATCGAGATACAAAAGAGGAAGCCATGAAGGAGTTCAAGCGCTTAGTTGCCGCAGGGTTAATTGCTTTCCTTTTTACGTTCTCCCTTTTCCTACTTCGTTCAGGATCTTCATCAGCCCCGGATTTTCAAATGCAGAGTTCGGTAGTGGGATTGGAAGAAGTAATCATTGATATTCCTGCAGGAGCTTCGGGCTCGAATATCGCTGCGATCTTATTTGACGCGGGGATCGTTAAATCATCAGAAGCATTTTTTAGAGTTGCTGTTGCTGATTCGAGGTCTCAGAAAGTTGCGCCTGGTCAGCATCGATTAACAGTTGGAATTTCTGCGCAGCAAGCCCTAGAACAGCTGCTAGATCCAAATCGCATTCCTAATTTGATCAGGGTCAATGAGGGAGCCTGGAAGAGCGAGATCATTGACGCTTTGATTGGTTACGGTCTCACCCAACAAGATGTGAAAGTGGCTATATCTAAATTGCAGTTACCCGAGGGTTTCTCGGACAGCGAGGGTCTGCTATTTCCGGCTCAATACTCATTTGCCGAAGGCACATCAGCTCAGTCAGCGCTTCAAACGATGGTCGATAGATTCACAAGCGATCAGATAGCGGGAACAATTCTTAAAGGCACTGCTAAATTCTCTGGCCAAGAGTTGTTAACGATCGCATCAATTATTCAAGCCGAAGGCGATACAAAGGACTTCGACAAGGTTTCTCGGGTAATTTATAACCGTTTAGCTATCGACATGCCGTTGCAAATGGACTCCACGGTTCACTTTGTGAAAAAGGTTCGTGGAGAGATTTTTCTCAGTCGAAATTCAACCTTGTTAAATTCTCCCTACAACACATACCGTCGATACGGACTGCCTCCAGGACCTATAGGCAGCCCAGGTACCGCTGCGATGAGAGCAGCGCTCAATCCAGCACAAGGGGATTGGCTCTATTTCATAACAGTCGCACCGGGGGATACACGCTTCACGGCAAGCATTTCCGAGTTCAATTCTTGGAAACAGCTCTATACAAAAAATCGAAAGGCGGGTGCCTTCAATTGATTAATGCAGCTGTGCTCGGTTCACCTATAAGTCATTCCCTAAGCCCAGTTTTGCATAGGGTTGCCTACCAACTTCTGGGAATAAAGGGCAATTACGAGGCGATAGAAGTTCATGCGGGAGAGCTGTCCTCGTTCCTTCAAAAGACAGATAAGAATTGTCTCTCATTAACGATGCCACTTAAAGAGGAAGCAATCTCATTGGCGAGTGTTAGTTCAAAGCTAGCTCAACGCATTTCCAGCGGCAACACATTAACTTTGGTTAATGGCAACTGGCATTTGACCAGTACAGATGTTGCAGGTTTTGAATTCTCGCTCAAGGCACACCAGATTCATTCGCTTGACTCCGCGTTGGTTCTCGGCGCGGGAGCAACTGCACGAGCTGCCGTCTCGTACCTTTCGACAATTTGCAGGAAGATTCAGGTTGTTAGCAGAAACTCAGATCGTGAAGTAAGCATGAATACCGCATCCGATATTCAAGTCGAATATCTGCCATGGGATTCAACTGATCGAATCAATCATGCAGATCTAGTGGTTAATACCGCACCAGGAGATGCATCAAATATGTTTCTCTCTACGATCAAATCTCCTCGTGGAACACTGTTTGAAGTTTTGTACGACCCTTGGCCGACCTCCCTTTCGCAAAGTTGGGCATCAGCAGGACGTGATGTGATCGATGGTCTAGATCTGTTAATTCACCAAGCGATTTCGCAGGTTGAACTGTTCTCTGGGGAGGCAGTAAATCGTTCCGAGTTTTACACCCATTTACGGAAAGCTGCTTTATCTCAACTCGAGTAATCCACACCATTGATTGTGGATTACTCGATCGCTTTACTCTTTGCCTGTGCCTCTACTCTTGGTTATTCTTTTAACTCCCATAGTGATTTCAGATATTCACTGTAGAAGAATCCCTAATATCTATCTTTTGCTTCTGTCTTATTGCTTCATCCCGACCGTTTTTATTCGTGGTCTTGGAGAGATAACTCCTTTAATCCTCTTCATCGTGACGAATTTCGGGATGAGTCTTCTAGGAATGGGGATGGGGGATTTCAAACTTCTTTCATTGATCGGGGTATGTCTCAATTCTCAAAGTCAGGCGTCACTTACCTATTTTTCAGCCCTGGTTCTCACTTTCTCAATGGCGCATGTTTTTTGGATTTCTATCAAAACTAGATCAATACCGAACTCAATTCCTATGGCGCCTAGCATTTTCCTGGCTCTGAGCCTTTATTTGGCGTCGCGATAGCAACTGCATCTGTCACAATAGGTTCATGCGTTGGTTAACAGCAGGTGAGTCTCACGGTCAGGCACTGAGTGCGATTGTGGAAGGAATTCCCGCATCGGTATCTGTAACAACCGCTGACATTGATTACCACCTTGAACGTCGTCGTCTGGGTGTGGGTCGTGGAGCACGACAGAATTTCGAAGCTGACAAGGTCACCATCTTAGGTGGTGTGCGTTTAGGTCTAACTCAGGGTGGTCCAATTGCAATTCAAGTTGGAAACTCTGAATGGCCTAAGTGGGAAAAGGTTATGTCCGCAAATCCAGTTCCCGAGGAAGAGATCCGTGATTTAGCGCGAAATGCCCCGCTAACGCGCCCACGTCCGGGTCATGCGGATTTAGTAGGAATGCAAAAGTATGACGTGGATGATGCACGTCCGATTTTGGAACGAGCAAGTGCTCGTGAAACCGCCGCACGCGTTGCCTTAGGAGCGGTCGCACGTAACTTCTTAGAACAAAGTGTCGGAATCACCATCTTGAGTCACGTTCTATCTATCGGATCAGTCCGTGTTCCTGATGACACTAAGTTGCCTCTTGCTGGAGACATGAAGAAGATTGATAGCGATCCAGTTCGTTGCGCAGATTCGGCGACAAGCCAACTTATGATCACTGAAATTGAGAACGCACATCGTGATGGAGACACCTTAGGTGGCGTTGTTGAAGTTTTAGCTTTCAATATGCCACCAGGATTGGGTTCACATGTGCATTGGGATCGTCGCTTGGATTCAAAACTTGCAGGCGCGGTTATGGGAATTCAGGCAATTAAGGGCGTTGAAATCGGTGATGGTTTTCAAACTGCAACGCGAAGAGGTTCGGTAGCCCATGATGAGATTGAAAAGGACTCTTCAGGAAAGATAGTCCGTCGCACAGACCGCGCTGGCGGTACTGAAGGTGGAATGTCGAATGGGGAAATTTTGCGTGTACGTGCTGCGATGAAGCCAATCTCCACCGTCCCTAAGGCGCTCGACACTATTGATGTTTCAACTGGCGAGGCCGCTAAAGCTATCAACCAACGTTCTGATGTCTGCGCTGTGCCTGCGGCAGGCGTTGTAGCAGAAGCCATGGTCGCTTTGGTTCTTGCTGAAGCGGTTCTCGAAAAGTTCGGCGGAGATTCGGTGACTGAAACCCGTCGAAATTACGAATCCTATATTTCACACCTCAATTTCAAGTAAGCACAGTTCATGAAACGAATTGTTCTAATAGGTCCACCAGGTGCAGGAAAAAGCACCGTTGGAAAAGCCTTAGCTGATCATCTTTCCTTAGAATTCTTGGATACCGATGCATTGATTGAACAATCTACAGGTAAATCAATCACCGATATCTTTGTAGTAGATGGTGAACCGATTTTCAGAGCGATTGAATTAGAAATTCTGGCTTCAGTTTTAAAGAGCGAAGGTGCAGTTGTGAGCCTGGGTGGCGGCGCTCCAATCTCTGATGAGGCACAAGCTCTCATCTCTAAATCCGATTCCCATGTTATTTTCTTGGATGTTTCATTGTCGACCGCTGCACCGCGGGTCGGTTTCAACCGCGACAGACCACTTCTTCTTGGAAACCCGCGGGCCCAGTGGCAAGCGTTAAGTGATCAAAGACGACCTATTTATGAACTTCTAGCTGATCAAGTCATAAAAGTAGATGATATGGAAATTAGTGCCATTGTGTCAGCGATCGTTAAGGAAGTGTCATGAGCACGATTATCGTCAAAGCCGAGCATGAGTACACAGTTGTTATTGGTAAACCGTGGGGCGAAGCGCTTGTTCCCTTGCTGAGCAATCGCGCCAAAGTCGCGGTAATTGTGTCATCGAAGTTTGCACCAAACTTGGATGCAATTAAATCTTTAGATGCCGAGGTTCATGTCTTTCAAGTTCCTGATGGGGAAGAGGGAAAGAGTTCTGCGACATTGATCAACCTGTGGAACTGGCTTGGAGCCGCAGGTTTTACACGATCAGATTTGATAGTTGGTATTGGCGGAGGAGCCGTTACCGATCTAGCGGGGTTTGCAGCAGCAAGTTGGTTGCGCGGAATTGATTGGATTGCTGTTCCAACATCTTTGGCGGGGATGGTTGACGCATCGGTCGGGGGAAAGACGGGTATCAACTCTGATTATGGAAAAAACTTGATTGGAGCGTTTCACTCACCACGCTCAGTGATCATCGATCCAGCTTTTTTGAAGAGTTTATCGGCGCGTGATTTCTCGGCCGGAATGGCGGAGGTTATTAAGTGTGGATTTATCGCCGACCCACAGATCCTTGAAATCGCATCAACTCTGAATGCGCAACACCCGTTAGCAGATAATGATGCCTTGTTGGAAATTATTAGTCGCTCAGTTGCCGTAAAAGCTCAAGTGGTTTCGGTAGATTTCAAGGAAAATTTTGCTCGCGAAGCTCTGAATTATGGCCACACCCTGGGTCATGCAATTGAGATACATTCCAAGTATCAGTTGCGTCATGGTGAAGCGGTTGCAATCGGAATGGTCTACATCGCAGAATTGTCATTGAGCAGAGGGTTGATAGAGTCGTCTGTCCTTGATTTACATCGTCAACTGTTGACCAAGTTCAACCTTCCAATTTCATATGCACGCGATGCGTGGCAGAAGTTGGCCCCCTTGTTAGCGCTTGACAAGAAAGCTCGAGGAACAACAATTAGATTTGTATCTCTCAAGGGGCTAGGTTCGACAGTTCGCCTCGAAGATCTCTCCTCCGCCGAACTCGACGCGGCCTATGAGAGAATTAGTTCATGAAGATCCTCGTAATCAACGGACCCAATCTTTCGCGATTGGACATTCGTGACTCATCCATTTATGGAGATCTCAACTACGCTGAGTTAAAAAGTATGATTGAAATAGCTGCGTCAAAACATAATTTTGAGGCCGATGTTCGTCAAAGCGATGATGAAGCAACGATTATCAGTTGGTTGCACGAAGCAGCTGACGCCCAAACTCCCGTGATCATTAATCCGGCTGCGTTCACGCATTACTCGTATGCGATCCGTGATGCCGCTGAATTGGTGAAATCTCCGCTGATTGAAGTTCATCTTTCCAATCCTTTGAGCCGTGAAGAGTTCCGTCACACCTCAGTTATTTCAGGGGTTGCTAACGGAACTATTGGGGGATTCGGTCCAAATTCCTATGTTTTGGCCATCATTGCCCTTACAAACCTTGTTTCTAGGTAACAAACCACACCCTTTCAACGGGTATCCTTAGACCTTCGTAAAAGTGTTAACAATCGACAAAGAGCGGGTGGATTAGCTGTGGCAACAACAAATGATTTGAAAAATGGCATGACTTTAGATATCGAAGGTCAGTTGTGGACTGTTGTTGAGTTCCAACATGTGAAGCCAGGCAAGGGTCCCGCATTTGTTCGTACAAAGCTTAAGTCTGTCCTAAGCGGCAAGGTTGTCGATAAAACTTATAACGCTGGCGTAAAGGTAGATGTCGCAATTCTTGAAAAGCGCGAAATGCAGTATCTATACAAAGAGGGCGATGACTTCGTGTTCATGGACACAAAGACATACGATCAAATGACAATCAGCGCAGCAACTGTTGGCGATGCAGCTAAATACATGCTTGAAAACACTGAAGCAATCGTCGCTGTAAACGAAGGAAATCCTTTGTACATCGAGCTTGCAGCATCAGTGCCACTGAAAATTACTTACACAGAGCCAGGTATCCAGGGTGATCGCTCATCAGGTGGAACCAAGCCAGCAACCGTTGAAACCGGTATCGAAATTCAGGTTCCGCTATTCATCAAGCAGGATGAGGTTGTTCTTGTAGATACACGTGATGGGTCATACCAGGGTCGCGCTAACTAGTGTCAGCTCGTAGCAAGGCGCGCAAGCAAGCGCTCGATCTTTTGTATGAAACAGATATTCGTGGCACCAATCTGGTTGAGACTCTCATCTCGCGTGATGTACCCGCTGAAGGTCCTGATGCCCGTCCGATTCGTGATTACACAAAAGAGTTAGTCAATGGGGTATCTGAGAATCGACGCAAAATCGATGAACTCATTACTACCTACGCCCAGGGTTGGGATATGGATCGTCTCCCAGCGGTTGATCGCAATATCCTACGTCTAGGTATTTATGAGATTTTGTGGGCCAAGGATGTCCCAACAAGTGTTGCAATTGATGAGTCCCTAGTTCTTGCAAAGGAACTCTCTAGCGATGACTCTTCAAAGTACATTCATGGTGTTTTGGGCCGTATAGCCAGTATCAAAGAAACTATTTCGCTGTAGGAAGTGTGTACCGCTTTAGGATTTCATTCAGTTCTAAAGCAGTCAGTGAAGCAAATATTTGAAGAGCGGCAATGTCGCTCTCACGTAATGAAATAACTTCGCCATTCCAATCCCGTCTGATACCGGCAATTGTTGTGACAATAGCTTTGATTTTTTCAGCCGAAGGATCGGTTTGCGCATTCAATCTGCGGAAATCGATCACTACCTTTCTGTTGCCAGTTAGTTTTTGAGGCGAATCGAAGAGTTCAGAGACTGGAACCTGATAAATCTTTGCGATCTCCAGAATCTTGTTTGCGCTGATACTTCTGTCGCCACGTTCATATGAACCCAGCGCAATTGCTGAAATACGTCCCTGACTCCTTGCGGCTACCTGGTTAAGAGTTAATCCTTGGGTCTCTCTGATCTGTCTTAACCTTTTTTGTAGTGATTCGAGCTCTGTTGTGATGTCCATGCGGGCAGGGTATTCACCTCCGACACCTCGAATTCTTGGATATCCACAGGCATGCAAGAGGGATGCTAGTATCGCGCCTGCATCCTTTAACAACCCATCCAGAGAGGTGGGAAAGGAGATTTACATGAGCGTAGCCCTGTCTGCACCCGACATTAAACGTGCGTTAACACGCATTTCCCATGAAATCCTTGAGAAGAATCAAGGAAGTTCCACCATTGTTCTTCTTGGAATTCCAACACGCGGTGCCCATTTAGCTCAGCGCATCGCTTCAATTATCTCCGAAATAGAAGGTGTTGAGGTTGCTTCTGGAACCTTGGACATAACCCTGTTTCGTGATGATCTTCGATTGCGCGCACCTCGAGCAATCATGCCAACCACTATTCCTGCGAGCGGCATAGAGGATAAAGATGTGATCCTGGTTGATGATGTTTTGTTTTCTGGAAGAACAATTAGAGCTGCGCTAGATGCACTTGGAGAAATAGGTCGCCCGCGAACAGTCCAATTAGCCGCACTCGTTGACAGAGGACATAGAGAACTGCCGATTAAGGCTGACTTTGTTGGAAAGAATTTGCCAACCGCTAAGACGCAAACGGTACGTGTTCTCTTGGGCGAAATCGATGGGCGAGATGAAGTTAGCATCGAGGGGGAGTCCCACTAATGCGCCACTTACTATCTATTGCAGATCTGTCAAAGCTAGACGCAATTTCGATTTTAGATACCGCTCATGAATTAGCACGTGTAAGTGATGGAGCTGTAAAAAAACTTCCTACACTCCGTGGACGCACAATCGTGAATCTCTTCGCTGAAGATTCAACTAGAACACGCATCTCTTTTGAAGCGGCAGCCAAAAGACTTTCTGCAGATGTAATCAATTTCTCCGCAAAGGGTTCCAGCGTTAGCAAAGGCGAGTCGCTCAAGGACACCGCGATGACCTTGCAAGCCATGGGAGCTGATGCGGTAGTAATTCGTCACTCCGCTTCAGGAGCCGCGCAACGACTTGCTGAGTCTCGGTGGATGTCAGGAAGTGTTGTCAATGCTGGAGATGGGACACATGAACATCCAAGTCAGGCTCTGTTAGATGCTTTCACTATTCGCAAACATCTTGGCTTAGGTAAGAACGATTTAGAGGGATTGACCGTGGCAATCGTTGGAGATGTTTTACATTCTCGAGTAGCCAGATCAAATGTCTTACTTCTCTCCAAACTAGGGGCAAAGGTGACATTGGTTGCGCCACCAACCCTTCTTCCAGTTGGAGTTGAAAGTTGGCCAGCAACAGTTTCTTATGATTTTGATGCAGTCATTCCTCATGTTGATGTGGTCATGATGTTACGAGTCCAACAAGAGCGTATGACCGATCTGTACTTCCCAAATTCGCGCGAATACTCACGTTATTTCGGCCTCAACGCAGACCGAATGAATTCAATGAAGTCAGGTGCGATTGTTATGCATCCAGGACCCATGAATCGTGGTTTAGAAATTTCAGCTGAGGTTGCCGATAGTGCTCGTTCGGTGATCACCGAACAGGTAACTAATGGAGTTAGCGTAAGAATGGCGATTTTGTACCTCTTGTTAACAGGAAGTTCCTTAGAAGCGGGGAGTAATTAAGTGGACGCAATTGATCTTGTAATCAAAGGTGGATCCCTGCCCGATGGCACTCATGCCGACATCAGTATCAAAGACCAGCGTATTGTTGAAGTGTCGAAAGCATTTAACGGTGATGCTAAGAAAACAGTTGATGCAAAGGGATGCGTCATCTTGCCTGGTCTTGTAGATCTTCACACACATCTACGTGAGCCAGGACGTGAAGATGCAGAAAC